>CAZRIQ010000477.1:0-2349 GCA_964600175.1 uncultured Melioribacter sp.
TGGTCGTTGGGAGAAGTAATATTGTGGGAAAACCGATTGCCAATATTCTTCTTCAGAAAAAAGAGGGTGCGAATGCAGTTGTAACAATTTGTCATTCCGCTGCAAAAGATTTAACTCTTTTTACCAAACAAGCGGATATTCTTATTGCTGCTATCGGTAAACCGAAGTATATTACGGGTGAAATGGTAAAAGACGGTGCAGTGGTTATAGATGTAGGAATAAACCGCGTTGAAGACGCTTCACGACCAAAAGGTTATAGGGTAGTCGGCGATGTCGATTTTGAAAGTGTATCTCAGAAGGCTTCTTACATTACTCCTGTACCCGGAGGTGTCGGACTCATGACTGTGGCTATGCTTCTAAGAAATACTTACGAAGCTTTCGAGAAAATTGAATCAATAAAAAGTTGACGTTTATGGACTCATCGTTAGTTGATAAAGTAGTATCACAGGTATTTATTGAGAAAGCCCTGCACGATTTTTACTGCCACGGAAATACATGCGAAGGCTGGGAACGAAATATAGTTGATCAACCGACGGCAGTTCAAAATATTATTAAGAACGGTGCCGATAGAGTTGCAGCAGGGCTCGGCATAGGCAGCGATCTTAATGATAAAAATATTGCAAGGTATATCGATCACACACTCTTGAAACCGGATGCAACCGTTGAAGACATAAAAGTTTTATGTGCCGAGGCAAAAGAATACGGCTTTGCATCTGTTTGTGTTAATTCTTGTTTTGTTCCCATGTGCAAAGAATTATTGAAAGACACACCGGTAAAAGTATGTACGGTTATTGGTTTTCCGCTGGGTGCTACAACAACCGAAATTAAGAGAAGCGAAGCAGAGCAGGCGTTAAACAATGGTGCACAGGAAATCGATATGGTTATGAATATTGGGATGTTGAAAAGCGGAAACTATGATTATGTGTTCAACGATATCAACCAGGTTGTGCTTGCTGTAAAAAAACAAAACGCACTTTGCAAAGTAATAATTGAAACGGCGTTATTGACCGACGAAGAAAAGATAAAAGCTTGTCTTATAAGCAAAGAGGCAAAAGCGGATTTCGTGAAAACTTCTACGGGATTCAGTAAAGGCGGTGCGACTGCCGGCGATGTTGCCCTGATGAAATATGTGGTCGGCAGCACTGTGGGAGTTAAAGCTTCCGGCGGAATTAGAACCGCCGAAGATGCCGCTGTAATGATCGAGAGCGGCGCCGACCGGATTGGTGCAAGCGCCAGCGTAAAAATTGTTAAAGGTGAAAAAGCATCGGGCGGTTATTGAGTGGTACTCGATCTTATTGTAACTAAGAGTGATGACGGATTTACTGCAGAGGTTCCGTCGGTAAAAGGATGTGAAAGCTGGGCGCATAACGAAGACGAAGTGATTGACAAAACCCTGGAACTCGTTAAATTCTATCTTAAAATTCCAAATCAGCAAAAAATTTTAGTTGATAAAGCCCGGAAGACGGGCAGTAAAACCGTTTACAAACTTGTCTTCGATAAAATTTAATGAAGAAATTCAAAACCGAAAAGCGCTTGCAGAAAATTGTTAAGGCGGCAAGTGCAAGACAATTTTCTCTTCATCTTGTTTTGGAAAACATTCACGACCCGCATAACGTTAGTGCTATTTATCGCTCATGCGATGCAACCGGTGTACATAAAGTTTCTTTGATTTATAACGTAGAAAAATTCCCTAAGATTGGAAGAGTAAGCTCAGCTTCTGCCAATAAGTGGGTTGAATCTGAAAAGTATAAAGAAGTAACTCCTTGTTTTGATGCATTGCACAAAGACGGATTTAAAATCTTCGCGAGTATTTTAAGGGAGGATGCTAAAAATCTTTATGAACTCGATCTTACAGGGAAAGTCGCTTTGGTTTTCGGGAACGAGCACCGCGGCATTTCCGATGATGTTATTAATTCAGCCGATGAACTTTTTTACATCCCTATGAAGGGAATGATACAGAGTTTGAATGTTTCCGTTGCTGCCGCAGTAACTTTGTATGAAGCTTTTAGACAAAGATTCGTTGAAGGGATGTATGAAAAGACCGGCGTGCCTCAATATGAAGTTGATAAATTAATTGATAAATGGTGTCGAAAATGATACGTGAGTTTGGCCACATTAACAAAGTCTCAGGCGAGTTAAAATTACCCGGCGACAAATCGATTTCTCATCGTGCTGTAATGTTTGGCAGTATGGCGGAGGGATTATCGATTGCAAAGAATATTTCTTCATCGGAAGACGTTCTGACAACGATTAAGTGTTTTACAGAATTGGGCTGCAAATTTGAGATAGATAGGTCAACGGTAAAAATAAAAGGGAGAGGATTTAAAAATTTCAGCAAACCGGTTAAAC
>CAZRIQ010000478.1:0-2344 GCA_964600175.1 uncultured Melioribacter sp.
CAGCTATCAACGCAATTAAAGCAACAACAAACGCACCTATCTTTACACTTTTTGTGAAATCATTGAATTGTTCTATCAATTGATCGTGGGTAATAATATCGAAATCATTTTCAGCACCTGGTTTAACTTTTCTAATTGTTCTTAACGCACCTATTACTTCATCCATTGTTACCAGAAGCTGCTCTTTGCTTTTGGCCATCACGGTAAATTCTGCACTTCTGTGTTCGCCGTAGTATTTCTGGAACAACCCGATCGGTACAATTACAAAATTATCTTGAGATTGCCCCAGCACGTTGCCACGTTTTTCGTAAACACCAATAACTTTGAAACTAAAATTATCAACTTTAATCTCCCTTCCTATAGGGTCGATTTTCTGAAAGAACTTTTCATAAATTCCGTAGCCGATTACACAAACCGGTCTATCGAAATCGATGTCTGCTTTTGTTAAAGAACGTCCTTCCTGCAATTTAAGATCGGAGACAATCATATCATCTAAGTTCGAACCGGCGATATAAATTTCCGGGTTCGTTTTCTCATTGCCGTACTTAACAATTCTTCCATTTCTATAATATGAAATTCCAATTGCTTTAGGAAGCTGTGTTATTTCTTTTAATTTTCGTCCTTCTTCTTCTGTTAAATCCTTTCTATTTCTATATTTATCTCGATCGTGGGGACCGAACACAACCGGGTATTTACGAATTATGAAATTGTTTGAACCAATCGAATTAAATACATCTTCAATATTTTTTTGAATTGCAGATATTGCAGTCATCACAATTATTATTGAAAAAAGACCGATTGCAATACCCAAAAGAGTTAGTATTGATCTTAGTTTATTTGCAATGATAGAATTAAAAGCAAGTTTGAAACTTTCGAGTATTTGAATCATTCGTACCTCAGCGAATCTACCGGATCAAGCTTGGAAGCCCTAAGAGCAGGTAAGATCCCGGAAATTATTCCAACCAATGCAGATATTAAAATCGCTATCAAAACGACAGTAACCGGCATTTCAGTGGGGAAAAATTGGTTAATAATTAAGCTCAACGGAATTGAAATTAATATACCTATTATTCCGCCAATAATACAGATAATAGCCGCTTCAATTAAAAACTGAAGCAATATTGAAATTCTTCTCGCTCCAATCGCTTTTCTAATTCCTATCTCTCTTGTTCTCTCTGTAACAGAAACAAACATAATATTCATGATACCAATTGCACCAACGAAAAGAGCCAATGCTGTAATAGCAATACCTGCTATTGCAACTACACCCACTGTGCTATCATACACTTCTTTAATTGCTTCCTGTTGATTAATGGCAAAATCATCCGGTTCTCCAGGCGGTACTTTTCTAATAGTCCGCATGGCAGCAGTCAATTCTTCTTTAGCATTTTCCATATCTGCAACATTTTTTACTTTGACATCAATCCTAAGTCTGTTCCTTGCACTCCCCACTGTAGTCTCAAAAGCTTTTAACGGCATTATAATTTGACCGTCCTGACTAGCACTACCAAGAAAACCGCTGCCTTGTTTTTCTATAACACCAATAACTTTGAACGGTACGTTGTTTACCTTAATTTCTTTATTTAGAGGACTGATACTTGGGAATAATTCATCTTTAATATCTTGACCAATTAAACAGACTTTTCTTCCGGCATCAGATTCAAATTCCGAAAAAAACCTTCCTTCTTCCGGTATTATATTACTTGTTCTAACATAATCCTGTGTTGTACCGGTGACTTGAGTAGATTGTGCCGATCTCCCTTCATACTTAACATAAAGACCAAAAGTTCTCTTGTTAGGAGCCATTGCTTTATAGTCTTTAAAGATTTCTTTAAGTTTTTCATATTGTTTATAGGTTATATCTTTTCTGTTACGGTATAAACTCCAGTCGCCTCTTGAAAACCATGGAAATTTATCTATATATAGAACATCGCTTCCGAGGGAAGAAATCGAATTAATAAATGATTGTTTTAATCCTACGATTGCAGTTGACATTGTTGTTACGGCAACAATACCAATAATTATTCCGAGCGTAGTTAAAATGGAACGCATTTTGTTTGCTCTTATTGCATTAAGAGCAATAATTAGTAATTCCTTCAGTTCAATTAGAAAAGTTAGCATTGGAAAGTTTCATTTTTTGAGTTACAATATAACACACTCTGTTTAAAAATAAAAAGAGGTCAATTTATTTTTGACCGCTTTTTATTTTTGTGAAACTGTATCTACTCGTACCTCAAAGCCTCTATAGGATCGAGATTGGAAGCTTTGTAAGCAGGATATGTACCGAAGCCTACACCTATAACTACGCATAAAAAAACACCTATTATAATCCAGTCTATCGGTA
>CAZRIQ010000479.1:0-2341 GCA_964600175.1 uncultured Melioribacter sp.
TTTTCTGTTTTTCTCAGATTCAGCCAGCCAGTTTTCTAATACTCGTTTTTCGGCTTCATCAATATTACCGACAATCGACTTAATACATAATTCAAGATATTTTTTCATATAAATTTACCCGATGAACTTCTTATTTATAATACAGTTGATTAATGAAAAACCCTACTTTATTCAAAATATTTTTGGGGGAATGTTTTTCTTAAAATATTAAAGGCCTTGGACATGCGATTTTCCACCGTTTTTTGCGATATTTTGCATATTTCGGCAATTTCTGCATAGCTAAACCTCTCATATCGGCTTAGCATATAAACGGTCTTTATTTTTTGTGGCAAGCGATTAACTGCGTCTTGAATATCGAGTTTTAATTCTAACTTGCTTCCGTCATTAAGGCTTTTTGATTCGGCTAAGCTTTCAAGAGATATCGTCTGCGAAGAATGCAGTTTAGTATAATTGATGATCAAGTTGGTGAGAGTTTTGTATAGATAGGCTTTTATGGATTTTGCCGGGTCCAGATGCTGCCTGTTAATCCATACTTTTAAAAACGTTTCCTGTACAAGATCTTGCACCGTTTCCATTGAATACAAACGATACCATGCAAACCGAATAAGCGGTTTGAAATATTTGTAGTATAACCGCTTAAAAGCTTCAGAATCATTCTGCCGGATCGCTTTGACTAATTGTTCATCATTCGCTGTACTTTCATCGACCTTTAACATCTGAGAGCTATCCTGATTTACAACTCTTTTGTGTTACACAGTAACAACTACATCAAATATTCAAACACTATCAAGATCACCCATCAAACTAAATTTAATTTACAATTCACACAAGCAAAATCTTTCGTTAACAAAAAAATAGAGAACCAATCTCTTTAAATATTACCAGTTACCTATACCTATCGTTTCGCAAAACAGAATCAAACAATTTCATGAATGTATTAAGTATGGGCAATGCAGGAATTAACACGGGTATAATCATAGATAAAACTATACGGCTAATAAAGTTACACGGCTTTTGATTATCTTTAACAGCAATTAAAATAACTCCTGAATGCAAAGAAAAAATAAAATACTGTTCATAGTATTGATCACGTTCGATGTAATTGCGTTTTCGCTTATCCATTTTCACTTTGCAGGAGTAAAACCTGTCAAGGGTGGAAAGATTACCGGCAAATATTGTTAATTGAGTATTTGCCGGTAGTGACTTTTTTGTTCATAGAACAGTTTCAATTGTACCGAAAAAATGGAAAAAGTTAAGTAGATGAGAATTAACGTTAGAACAATAATCCCTTTATTGATTGCTAATGCCTAAAGAGCCGGATTAACATATTCATTCGAATAACTATATGAGTTGATCGTTAAAAAATTCCTTCTTTATAGAAGAGTACCCCAGATTGCCGGTATAGTCAAATTTCTCCCAATATCATCTCGTGAAAAAAAGCCAACTATACAACTATCTGATTATTGCCAAATATTTTATTGTTTGTTAATTTGTATTAAGAAGATATTAAGCATAATAAACTAGCTGCTTATTTGAAGCTAATTTGAAAGAATTAGTGTATTTTCTGTGAAAAAATCGGGATAATCATTGAAAAAAATCCGGATACTACTTATCGAAGATAACCGACTTCTACGTGAAGGAATAACCGTGATGCTGAAAAAACAATCCGATATGAATGTTGTGGCTACTTTTGGTAACGGGGAAAATATTCTGTTAAATGTAAACAAGCTCAAACCGAATCTTGTTCTTCTCGATCTAGGTTTACGAAATCAAAACAGTTTACAAATAGTTAAATTGATTAAGAAGGAGTTACAGCAAACTAAGGTGGTAGTGATGGATCTTATTCCGGCACAGGCGGATGTTTTAGAATTTGTGCAAGCGGGTGTATCCGGATTTATTCTCAAAGATGCAAAAATTCACGATTTTCTGAAAACAATTAGATCGGTTTTCAATGGAGAACAGGTTTTACCTCCTCATTTAACCGGATCGTTGTTTTCTCAGATTGTAGATCTCGCTGTCCGTAATTCCAAACCTTCATTGATTGCTAAATCTGTACGCATGACAAAACGCGAACGGCAGGTTGTTGAATTAATTGCAGATGGCTTTTCCAACAAGGAAATTTCACATAAACTACACATCTCTACCTATACAGTAAAAAGCCACGTACATAATATTCTAGAAAAATTGGCACTCCATACACGTGTCCAAATTGCAAAGTACGCTCATATTTCAGATACTTATAAAACTGCAATTGATACAACTTCATTGATCGACGAATAAATCCCCGAAGATTACTACCCTAGAGATGCAACCCTTTTCCATCCTTTTACCGGATTGAACA
>CAZRIQ010000480.1:0-2339 GCA_964600175.1 uncultured Melioribacter sp.
CCCATCGCAAGCCTAACACCGCCGGCATCAATTCCCCTGCTTTCCAACTCTTCCGGCGGAACGACCGAATGCGTCATAGATGCCGGGTGCTCAAGCAGTGTTCTTGTATGACCGAGACTAACGGCAAGCGTCATTGTATATGCGTTATTTGCGATGTAATCCATGAACTTTCTACCGTTGTCTTTACTTTCCGCGGGATTTTTCCCTTTGATCACAAAGTAGATCATACTTCCGGGAGCAAAATTACCATTGAAGTCAATCATCTGTCTTTTTGCAATTTCATAACCTTTGAAGCTCGGCAAGCCCGGATAATTGACAAATTTAATTTTTGGATGAGAATCTAAAAACTCGGCAACACTCATTGCAGTTTTAATCGACTGTCTTTGTCTTAATGCAAGACTCGGCAAACCGTAAGTCATAATTGACCAGGCGCTTCTCGGATTAAGTACAGCGCCGAAATCTTTTCTTATCAATTGAAGTATGTCCTGAAATTTCTTTTTCCCTATAACAACGCCGCCCATATCGGTTCCAAATCCGGCAATGCCCTTTGTTAACGAATGAACCGTAAAATCGGAACCATGCTCGATAGGTCGCTGGCAAAACGGTGTGGCAAATGTATTATCGATGACGATATAAATTTTGTTTTTTTCGTTTCTTGTCTTGTTGATTTCATCTACAACTTTTCTTACTGCCGCAATATCGATCACATCCATATTCGGATTTGCCGGAGTTTCAAAATAGACTACTTTTGTTTTGTCGCTAACAGCTTTGAAAATATTGTTCGGATCGTTTAGGTCGATAGGATTCCACTTAATGTTGTATCTCGGGTACCAGTTTTTAAGCAGTGAAATTGTACAACCGTACAATGTGTTGTGAGAAATTATTTCGTCACCGGTTGTAGTCAAGACTCCCAAGCAGCCGGAAATTGCACCCATACCGGAAGAAAAGCTGACCGCAATTTCGCCTTTTTCAATATAGGCAAGGTTTTCTTCCAGCATGTCTTTGTTCGGCTCTCCGAGTCGATCATAGATAAATATCGGTGCTTGGTCGCCGAATTCTTCCGGGTTGGCAAACTGTATAAAACCCTGCGCTCCTCTTTCAACCGAGTCGAGTCTGAAAGTCGTTGAAGATGAAATCGGTGCTGTTACGTGATGCGAATAATCCCATTTATCGGATACGTCTTTACCGTAGATAATGTGAGTATCCATAGAATATTTTGTATCGTCAATCTTTTCCCGCAAATTTTTTGTTTTCGTTTCATTATTCATTTCAATACCTCCGAAGATAAATTTTTAATGATGAAAATTACTCAAATAAAGTGCGGAATTCTACGACTAAAAGATTTGCGGTTTTCTGAAGTGTTTGCTCAATGTGTTTGATTAAATTTTAAACAACAGAACGTTTTGCACAACTAAGATTTTTGATTCTTTGCGGTCTTTGCGTCTACTTTTCCCCAAGGGACGGCTATGCCGGCGGCCTTTGCGTTTAATCTTTTCCCTTTTTTACCGCAAAGTATGCTAAGAATCCGCTAAGAGCGCAGAGAGAAAAAAATCAACAGTTACGCAACAAACCCTTAAATCGTGAGTTAATGAAACAAAAATCCACATTATTGTAACCGTTTTTCCCATAGGGATCACTATGTGAAACGGTTTATCAGACAGCGCAATCAACTTGAGTTAGCATCTTAATCCATTAAAACAACAATTTATTTTAACTGCAGCCACAAGTATGAATAAATAAGTGCATATTCAAATGCTACTTGTTTATTTGTAACTCCAGCCGAGTGACCTCCTTCGGTATTCTCATAAAAGTAAAATGGTTTATGATACAATTCCATTTTGGCTGCCATTTTTCTTGCGTGTCCCGGGTGAACACGGTCATCGCGGGTAGAAGTCATAAATAAAACTTTAGGATAATTTTTATCATTGGAAAGATTTTGATACGGCGAATATTTTTTGATATATGCCCACTCCTCCGGTATATCGGGATTGCCGTACTCGTCCATCCAGCTTGCACCGGCTAATAATTTATTGTAACGTTTCATATCGAGCAAAGGGACACGGCAAACGACTGCGTTATACAAATCCGGTCTTTGAACAAAAACAGAACCGACAAGCAGACCACCGTTACTGCCGCCCATAATTCCGAGGTGTTTCGGATCGGTTACTTTCCTTTTAACCAAATCTTCCGATACAGCAATCATATCTTCGTTAACTTTGTGACGGTTCTCCTTAATTGCACTTAAATGCCATTGCGGACCGAACTCTCCGCCGCCGCGCAGGTTGGCTAACACATAAACACCGCCGCGTTCAAGCCAAGCAGTCCCGACAGTAGCTGAG
>CAZRIQ010000481.1:0-870 GCA_964600175.1 uncultured Melioribacter sp.
AGGATTCAACGATGGTACTGTTACCAATTGCTACAGTTCCGGCACAGTTAACGGAAGCTTTAACTATCATGGTGGATTAGTAGGGAGAAACGAAAAAGGAACTTTGAGATACTGTTACAGCACTACTACTCTCACCGGAGTAGGATTAACTGTAGGCGGACTGGTGGGATATAACGGTGGTAAGGTAACCTCGGTGACCTCATGTTTTTGGGATATAGAAACCTCAAAGAAAACGAATAGTGACGGCGGAATAGGCAAGACCATAGAGGAAATGCAATTAGCTACCACATTCTTTGATTGGGGTATATGTGGCAATGAGGGAATCTGGACGATTGAAGATGGATACGATTATCCAAGACTCTTTTGGGAAAACAAGGCCGGTTTGCTGCTCAGCTATAAGCTGTCAGATTTTATATCAGGAGAAGGAACACAGGATAATCCTTATATTATTACAACGGCTGAAGATATAGCTATTATTTCGAAATTTCCGTGTGAGCAAGACAAGTATTTCCAGCTTGGATTCCTTAGCGGCGAAGGGACGCAGGAAAATCCATATCTGATTGAGACTACCGAACAAATCGATTTGCTTAATCAGTGTCCATACGAGCAAGAGGCATATTTCAGATTAGCATTCCTTAATGGTGAAGGGACACCAGAAAGTCCCTATTTGATATCAGCCGCCGAACAATTCGATTTAATTGGAATTCTTCAAAATGAATTGGACAAAAATTATATTCTCATTGCTGATATTGATATGTCGGGCAAAATATGGTCTGATGAGGTGATACCTAACTTTTATGGGATCTTTGATGGTAACAACCATATAATTTCCCATCTGACGATTAAAGGTGAGGATGACCTTGGCGGGTT
>CAZRIQ010000481.1:880-2328 GCA_964600175.1 uncultured Melioribacter sp.
AAAATTAGGGGTTGTGGATGTCAACATAGTCGGTTCAGGTTCTTCTGCCGGTGTGCTTGTGAGAATAAACTATGGTACTGTAATCCAGTGTTACAGCACCGGTGTGGTCAGCGGTACTTCTCGGATCGGCGGTCTAGTGGGAGACAATAGAGGAGGTTCTGTTACCATGTGCTACAGTACTTGTGTGGTCAATGGTGGAAGCCATGTCGGTGGGCTTGTGGGTTATAATAGTGGTACTATGCACCAGTGCTACAGCATTGGTGCAGTTGATGGCCTTAACTATGTCGGCGGGCTCGTGGGATACAATCACAATAGAGGTATTGTGATGCAGTGCTACAGCACTGGTGCAGTCAGTGGTACTTCTGGTGTCGGCGGGCTTGTCGGATTCAATAATGGTACTGTGACCCAGTGTTATAGCGCCGGCGTGGTCACAGGAAATGAATATTTTGGGGGTTTAGTGGGTGATAACTATTACTCCCCTGGAATCATTACCTCGAGTTTTTGGGATATGCAAACCTCAGGACAAAACACAAGTGATGGGGGTACTGGTTTAACTACAGCCCAGATGAAGGATATTAATACCTACCTTGATGCCGGCTGGGATTTTGTCAATGAGATTTTCAATGGTACCTGCGACTATTGGGAAATATTACCTGGTGATTATCCTCAGTTACATTATCCGGTGATGCCGGAGGGTTTAGGAACTGCTGAGCAACCGTATCTCATTCGAGATGCTAATGACCTCGGTACAATATGGTTCGAACCTATGGCCCATTATCGTATGGAAGAATCTTTGGATTTGTCAGGGATAACATGGTCTATGGCTGTTGTTCCCAGATTTTATGGAACGTTTGATGGTAATAATTTGACGATTTCAAGTCTTACAATCAATGGCATGGATAGTTTAGGCTTATTTGGTCAATTGGAGTTAGGGGCACATGTCAAGGATCTTGGAGTTATTGACGTAAACATAGTTGGATTAAATAATATCGGTAGCTTGGTAGGAGAAAACTATGGAAGTACAGTAAGTCATTGTTACAGCACCGGTACAGTTACAGGAGATGCGTATGTAGGCGGGCTGATAGGTTACAATAGTGGTCATGATTCTAATAATGACTATGTTTCTGTAATTATGTGCTACAGCACGGCGATAGTCAGCGGAGGTTCATCTGTCGGTGGCCTTGTGGGCCTAAATGGTTGTATAATTACCATGAGTTATAGCACTGGGAATGTCAGTGGTGATAATTATGTTGGTGGTCTTATTGGTCACAACGGATTTTGGGCTTCACCCTTTTATGTACATTCAGGAACAGTACTTAATTGCTATTCGAGAGGAGTTGTTATTGGTAATAGGTTTGTTGGTGGTCTTGTGGGTTCTAACTCCGAAGGAAGTAACATCATGAGGTGTTACAGCACCGGCATGGTTACAGGAAATGAAGATGTTGGTG
>CAZRIQ010000482.1:0-2314 GCA_964600175.1 uncultured Melioribacter sp.
TGCCAAAAGCTCTAAAAAAGATCTCGCTGAAGTTTAGTTATCAAAGGAATAGATGCTCGAAATCGCAAAACCCGAAATTGAAAAAGCTATTTTAATTTCACTTTCCACCGACAGCAAAAAAGAAATTGTTGAAGAACATTTGGAAGAGTTGGAATTACTTGCATCCACTGCCGGTGCTCAGACCGTTTTCAAAATCATCCAGGAAAGAAGTAGAATTGATCCGGCTTATTTTATCGGCAAAGGCAAAGCCGAAGAGATTGCCGAGATTGCAAAACTGAACGATATTAATCTCATTATCTTCGACGACGATCTTAATCCCACACAAGTGAGAAACCTCGAGAAACTTTTTGAGAAGAAGATCCTTGATCGCTCCGGTTTGATACTGGACATTTTTGCATCTCACGCAAGAACCAAAGAGGCAAAAACACAGGTAGAACTTGCACAACTTCAGTATATGCTTCCCCGTTTGACGCGAGCATGGACGCACTTATCAAAACAGTACGGAGGTATAGGTACAAAAGGTCCTGGTGAAACTCAGATCGAAACAGACAGAAGAATTATTCGGACAAGAATAAGCAGGTTAAAGGAAACACTTAGGAAAATCGAATCGCAGCACGTAACCAAAAGTGCCGGGAGAAAAAATTTTATCAATGCAACACTCGTTGGTTATACAAATGCAGGCAAGTCAACTTTACTGAGCAGGCTAACCGGTTCGGACGTTTTAATTGAAAACAAGCTATTTGCTACGCTTGATCCTACTACCCGTTCGTTTGAAATTGAAAAAAATAAAAAGATTTTGCTCAGCGATACGGTCGGATTCATCCGAAAGCTGCCGCCGCATCTCATCGCTTCTTTCAAAACCACATTGAATGTTGTAAGAGACGCAGACATAATCTTACATGTAATCGACATTACCGACGACTTTTTTGAAGAGCACATACAAGTTGTTGAAGACACACTAAAAGAATTGAACAGCGAAAAGAAAGTTCAGCTAAAAATATTTAACAAGGTAGATTCCCTTTCGGATAAAAACCGAATGGAATATGTGACAGGAAGATTCAAGAATTGTTTGTTCATTTCCGCAGAGAGAGGAATGGGAATCAGCCAATTGAACAAAAGCTTGTTGACAATTTATGAAAGTAACTTTGTTGAATACAAAATCACGCTAAAACCAAATCAATCAAGGGTTGTTTCGAAAATCTATGAGTTGGCGGAAATTCTTGAAGCCGTTTACGAAGAAGATAAAATCAAAATTCTTTACCGCTCGAGTTCACCGGTACATCATAAAATACAGCAGTTGATAAAGTAAGGTCGAGGTTACCTCGACCCTACAGACACACCTAATACTTTTTAACAGTAATGTTACTTTTGGCTGACGGCTGCTTTTTTTCGTTCCTATAAATACTCTGTGTACCCAATCTTTCTCTCTTGTCGATCCACTTATCGATTTTGTTTACTACCATCCCGAATAATCCGAGACCGATCAACAAAAGAATTGTTACAATTATAAATGCTATTGTGTAAGTACTCATAGAATTTTGATATTAATGCGATCGAACCAAGGTTCGACCTACATGTTTATGATTTCTCTTCCCAAACTTGGGCAACAGTGACAATCATCTTAACCGCCATTTCCATATCCTGAATTGCGACATATTCCGTATACGCGTGAAAATTATGTCCGCCGGCAAAAAGATTTGGAGTCGGCAAACCCATAAAACTTAGTTTCGAACCGTCTGTACCTCCGCGTATCGAGGACTTGATCGGCTTAACATTCAACCTATTCAACGCCTCAATTGCATACGCTTCAATCTCGGGGTGTTTATCCAAAACATATTTCATGTTGCGGTATTGTTCTATCACTTCAAATTCTGAGGAGGAGCCCGGATAATCTTTTACGGCTCTATCGACAAGTTCTTTCAAAAAATTCTCATACTCTTTCAATTTCTCGGCTTCAAAATCTCTTATGATAAACTTAACTGTTGTAAGCGTTTCGTTCCCCTCAAGAGAAACAGGGTGAACATACCCTTCACGTTTCTCAGTAGTTTCAGGAGATAACTTATCTTTCGGAAGCATTTCAACAAAGTGAGCGGCAATCTTCATTGCGTTTACCATCTTCCCCTTTGCATAACCGGGATGAACATTCTTTCCGTGAATTTTTACGACAACCGCATCTGCACTAAACGTTTCGGTTTCAACTTCGCCGCGTGTTGAACCGTCGATTGTATAAGCATACTTCGCACCGAATTTTTGCACATCATACTTTTCAGTTCCGCGTCCGACTTCTTCATCGGGAGTAAAGCAGACTTTTACT
>CAZRIQ010000483.1:0-2303 GCA_964600175.1 uncultured Melioribacter sp.
CGTCGTTTTCCCGTTCTGGATTGCCATCTTAATTATGATACAGGCAATACTTTTGTGGCTTCCGGTCGATCTGCTGAAATATTTAGTCATTCCGTTTAAGCGTTCTAAAAAGGAAAACATAAAAAGGTTCGCACACAAATATGCGCTTCTAATTGTTTTGTTCTGCGCTGTTTATGTGCCGATAAGGGTTGTTTACGATTACTTCAAAGTTTCGATTCGCCCGGTTGAATATGTAAAGAAAAATTTGCCGAAGGATTTGGAAGGATTCAAGATTACGCTTATTTCAGATATTCAAGCCGACCCGTATACAAATGCACACCGTCTCGGAAATTTTATTGAGAAGGTCAACTCGACAAATCCCGACCTCGTTTTGGTAGGCGGCGATATGATTACTTCGACACCGGATTATATCGATGAGAGTGCAAGGTATGTCGGCAAAATAAAATCGAAGTACGGCATTTATTCGTGCGTGGGCGACCACGATAACTGGGCTTACAGGAACGACACTAAAAGAAGTCTGCGCGAGGTTGAGGATGCGCTTGCGAAGAACAACGTTGAAATGCTCGACAATAAAAAGATGATTCTCCCGGTCGGTAATGCCAAGATCGGGATTTCATTTGTTACTCAGACATACGTTCAGCATATCGGCAGCGCGGAACTTGATTCGGTTACAAACCTTCCGGCGGGAGACGATTTCAATATTTTACTTGTTCATCAGCCGCGACAAATTGTAATAGACGAAGCCGTAAAGAAAGGTTTTGATTTGATGCTTGCCGGGCATACTCACGGCGGACAAATAACTTTTCTGTTTCCGTTTTTTAATTTGTCGCCGACGCAGATTGAAACGATGTACACGCATGGAGATTTTTACTTCGGCAAAACGTTGTTGATTGTAACGAGGGGATTGGGAATGTCGCTTGCGCCGTTCAGGTATAATTCAACACCGGAAGTTACGGTGATCCAATTGACTTCTTCACAGAAGTAGAAATTGCCGTCCCATTTATGGGACGGATAAGAAGAGCGCAAAAACTTTCGGCTTTAGCCACATCATACAATGTGACTAAAGTCAACGGCAATTTGATCAAGGGAAAACACTAAATTTTTTTCTTATGGATTAGCGTTCTATTAAAAAAGGAGTGATAATGTTAACGGAAACTTTGTCGGAATTATTTGAGCGTGACCTTTTGAAATTAAAAGGAGAAATAAGCTCATACAAGGATGGATCGAACATTTGGAAAATCGAGAAGCAGATTGCCAACTCGGCGGGAAATCTTGTGCTTCATTTGTGCGGAAACTTGAAATATTTTATCGGATGTGTTTTGGGTGAAAGCGGGTATGTTAGAAACCGCGATGGAGAGTTTTCTAATAAAAACCTCTCGGTTAAAGAACTGCTGCAAAACATTGATGAAACACTCAGTGTGGTCAAACAAACGCTGTCCAAGCTTACTGAAGCCGACCTTGAAAAGATATACCCGATAAACGTCTTTCAGAAGGAGATGACGACTTCGTTTTTCCTTATAAGTTTGGTTGCACATTTCAATTACCATTTGGGTCAGGTCAATTATCACCGGAGAATGATTGACTAAGATTATAACGCAGAATATTTCCATTGAGAAAACGGCGCGGTATTCGTTCTTCGGGAAAAGTGAAGGCGAAGTTGAAGAACTCTGGTTTGTCTTACACGGTTACGGACAGCTTGCCGAAGATTTTATTAAACAATTTAAAATTTTGGACAACGGCAAAAATCTTGTCGTTGCGCCGGAGGCGTTGAATAGATTTTACTTAAAAGGGTTTTACGGTAAGATCGGTGCGACGTGGATGACAAAAGAAGACCGTGAGAATGAAATAAAAGATTATATAAACTATTTGAATACGCTGGGCGGGCACATACTCAAAACCGTTAAGCCAAAAAGAATTAATGTGCTCGGTTTTTCCCAGGGAACCGCAACCGCATGCCGCTGGCTCAACTCTAATAAGCTGACTGCCGATAGTTTAATATTGTGGAGCGGCGGCGTTACGCCGGATATAGATTTAACCAACCGCGATTCGTTTTTTAGAAAACTAAAATTACGGCTGGTTATTGGAAAAAAAGATGAGCTTGTAACAAAAGAACAAATTGAAGAGCAAGGACAGAAACTCCGGGAAAATAATATAGACCACAAGTTGGTGGTTTTTGAGGGGGGGCATTCGATAGAACCGGAAATAATGAGAAGTCTCTTAAATCAGGCTGGTTGATTTTAAAGAGCTGTTTTTGTTGCTTGCAATTCTTTTGCGAAGATCTTTCAATTATTAAAGATAGTAGT
>CAZRIQ010000484.1:0-2289 GCA_964600175.1 uncultured Melioribacter sp.
GTTCCAAACGATCCTGCTTCGGGATTCGGACTTCAATATAAAAATGTAGGAGAAATATCTAACAAAGGAATTGAGTTTGCAGTTTATGCCCAGATACTCCATATGGATAATCTTATGTTGGATGCGCGTTTCAGTATTTCAACACTGACAAATAAAGTTGAGAGTCTAGGCGGTTCGGCTCCGTTCAGTCTTTCATCATTTACATTTTTGCCGAGAAGAGTTGAAGAAGGATATCCGCTCGGTGTATTTAGGGTCAACGTTCCGATTAAAGATGCAAACGGTAATTATACAGGTCAGTCGGAACAGAAACTCTTTGTAACACCAATGCCTAAACAATACGGTAGTTTCTCACTTAATCTTACCATCTTCAAAGACTTATATGTTACCGGATTAATGGAATATGCATTCGGACACCAGGTAGTTAACCTCAAAAAAACACTCAGGTATTTTACAGGAGCTGAAGATGCAGTCAATGCCGTACCGGACGGTTACTCGTTTGAAAGTGCTTCTATTGTATGGCTTGAAGATGCAGACTGGATTAAGATACGCGAAATCACTTTAAGCTATCGAATTCCCGCTTCCATTTTCAAAGGTCTAATAGTTTCAGCCAGTTTAAGAAACGTTGCCGAATTCGGAATCAAAACATCAATGCTTGATCCTGAATTAAACGGGTTTCAGTCTGGTGGGGCTAATACCGGGGGATACGGTTATCTTGATATTTCCGCTCCGCGTCAATTAAGGTTCGGACTAACTTATAACTTTTGATAACTACTAATAAATCAGAAAACTTGCAGGAGCTAAAATGAAATTATCAAAAAACAATATAAAATTTATTTTGACCCTGGTTGTTGCGGCGCTCCTTTATACAGGTTGTGAATTGGTTGATCCTACCAAAGTAGAAAACCCGTCAATAACTCAGGAAAAATTATTTCAGGATGCAACGGGGGGAGCAATTCCGTTAATATCAGGTCTCCAATATGCTTTCGCAGATGCAGTGGATAGGTCTACCTATTTCCTTGAGGTTGTTTCAGACAATTACGTTAATACATCAACATACATTTCAACGCAATTAGATAATCCGCGTCTGATAACACCCAACGATCAATACTTAGGTGACTCAAGAGAAATCTACTTTAAGCTGCAGATGCTACGCGCACTGGCTGACTTTGGTTTAAGTACCGTCTTGCCAAAAGATGCCGAAGCAACCGATCAGGATAAAGCCGTTACACTATTCTATAAAGGGATGGCAATCATAATGCTGTGCGAGAATTTCCAGGCTTTTCCGTTAGAAGAAAACGGACCAATGGTGAGATCGGAAACAGCGATAAAAACTGCAATTGAGGTTTTAAATACTTCCAACAGTCTTGATCCGGGTGGAGATTACACAATTGCCGTTAAACTTGCACTTGCTAGGGCATATCGCCTCGATGGCGATAAAACTGCGGCAGTCCAGGCTGCTAACGATGCACTCGCTTTGAGTCCGGATTTTGTATTTTATGCTGAATATGATCCTATAAATCTTCAAAATTTAACTTCCGGTTTCTTAGTTATACGTTCTCTACAGGACATGCAGCCGTTACCAAGATTAGATTTTCTTGATCCAAAATACAGTAATTTGGATGGTTCCGCTCCTATACCAACTCTCAAAGCTGAGGAAGCTTATTTGATTCTAGCTGAAGCCGCTTTGTCGGATGGAAATTCTTCCAGTGCTAAAACTGCTATGATTAATGCAATTAATCTTGTCGCAAGCAGAACAACAGGATCGTTCACTGACAGCGATAGAAGACGCAACCGTCCGAACAACGACGCCTTAACCGTGAAAGCAGATCCAAATTCACCTGCTTTAGCAGGACTAATTTTCGGGCGTTCCGGTGCCACCGTTACAACTCATCCCATATCAGGTACGAGTGTAACGGAACAGGATATTAATTCGATAACTTCGGATGATGAATTGTTCAGGACACTGTATTTGATGCGCCAGGAAATCTTCTTTACGGAAGGCAGAAGAGCGAGCGACTTGGGAATTAGGTTGCCTGTTATGGCAAGACAAATTGATGCAAATCCAAACGTTCACGAAGGCGATTACGGAACAACAGTCTTTGTTCCAAGTTATATTCCACAGGGCGATGGACTTGATGAATTCACAATTGATGATCAAGCCGGAGTTGTTACAATTGCATACGACATGAATAAAGTGCTGATGCAAAACAAAGCTGCGGTTTCACCGTTCTTCTAAAAAATTAAATGGAGGTGCGCCGATTGAGGGATTAATTGGGGGAATTAATCTTT
>CAZRIQ010000485.1:0-2286 GCA_964600175.1 uncultured Melioribacter sp.
ATAAGTACATAAGGTAAGACTATGACTTACAAAGATTACTATAAGGATTTAGGCATTGAGAAAACAGCAACACCTGCGGAGATCAAAAAAGCGTATAGAACTCTTGCAAACAAATATCATCCTGATAAAAATGGCGGGGATAAGTCTGCCGAGGAACGGTTCAAAATCATAAGTGAAGCTAATGAAGTTCTCAGAGATCCAATTAAACGAAAAAAGTACGATCAGTTTGGAGCTGATTGGAAACACTACGAAGAATCCGGTGCGCAGCCGGGAGGATTTGACTGGTCGAAGTATACAAGCGGAAATGGTGGACAAACGCACCGAACGGGCAGTTATGAAACCAATACAATTTTTGCCGATGAAGGCGTAAATGATCTTTTTGAGATACTGTTTGGACAACACAGTGGGCAGCCGCGAGGAAGACGAAACGTTGTCATCAAAGGTGAAGACCTTGAAACAGAAACAACTCTCTCGCTTGATGAAGCGTATTACGGTACGATGCGACTCATTCAACTTCATGGTCAGAAGATTAAAGTGACGATAAAACCGGGTGTATCAAACAATCAGAAATTAAGAATTCCAGGCAAAGGAGGAAACGGATTAAACTGCGGTCCAAACGGTGATTTATATCTCAATGTGAAAATTGCGCCGCATCAGGAATTTAAACGGAATGGAAACGATCTCTACCTTGACCTCCCGGTTGAACTGTATACTGCCGTTCTTGGAGGAAAGACTCAGATCAAAACGTTGAAAGGTAACGTTACAATTAATATCCCGAAGGGAACACAAAACGGTAAAGAACTAAGACTTCAGGGACTAGGAATGCCGGTCTTTGGAAAAAAGAATGAGTTTGGAAATATGCTGGTGAAAGTGGACATACTGCTGCCGGAACAACTCAACGAAGATGAATTAGACATGTTTGGAAAATTGGCAGCGATGCGGAAATAACTTTTTTAAAAATCTCACTATTGTAAAACTAAAATAGTCGAGAGGAAAATTATGAAAAATGAAATGTTATCAAACGATAAGCGGCATCTCTGGGGCTTAGTTCTTGCAGGTGGTGAAGGAGATAGATTAAAAGATTTTGTAATTCAACAATATGGATATCACAGACCTAAACAATTTTGTACCTTCACCGGCACTCGATCTATGATTAGACATACCCTTGACCGTGCATTAATGCTTATTCCAATGGAACACCTTTATACGATAATAACTAAACATCATTACAAATATGCTGTTGAGGAAATCGGGGAACAATTGTTAAATACTACGGTTATTCAACCATCTGCCCGCGAAACGAGTGCTGGAATTCTGTTACCGATGTTAAAGATTAATCAAATAGATCCGGACGCAATAGTAACGATCTTTCCGTCAGATCATTTTATTTGTGAAGAAAGTTATTTTATGGAATATGTACAAGAAGCCAACTTTTATGTGGTGAATAATCCTGATTCAATTGTAATGCTCGGTGTACAGCCGGATCGGATTGAAAGCGGGTACGGTTGGATAGAACCTGGCAGTGTGATTTCATACGATAGGGAAAAAATAATTAAGCGAGTTAAAAAATTCTGGGAAAAACCCGATCCTGAAAATGCAGGGGTATTAAAGAATAAGGGCTGTTTGTGGAATACGTTCGTTCTAGTTGGCAGAAGCTCAACATTTATTGAGTATATGCAAGATTGGGTTCCCGAGATATTTAATGTATTTGAACCAATTCGAGCAGAGATCGGCACTTCTAACGAAAATATTACAATCGAAAGAATGTTTCAATTTGTGCCTGCAATTAACTTTTCACGGTTTGTTTTGGAAATGATTCCGGAATATTTGCGTGTAATGGAAGTATCAAATATCTATTGGAGCGATTGGGGGGATGAGAGGCGCATTAGGAACGACATTGAAAAACTAAATCTACTTATGATTGATTCAATAGCATCCTAAACAAATTTGATGAAGGAATATCATGACCCTATTATTGATTACATATTTCCTCATCATGGATTTATAAACATAACATAAATATTGCGGCAGTTTAATCCAAAGGCTCATCAACTTATGGTTAAGAAAAATAAAATATATGTAAGGTAAGTCAATAAACTATTCAATTCTATTGCGCTTAAAATATTTTTGCCAACAAATTAACTCGAAGGAATTTTATGAAAACCAAATATGTGATTTTTTCAATCATCATGATATTAGTTTTTACATTAACCATAACCATTTTGGGATAGACTAAACAAAAAACGAAGACAAAGCCCGCCATACAACAAAACGATGTTTCGAGCA
>CAZRIQ010000486.1:0-2262 GCA_964600175.1 uncultured Melioribacter sp.
AACCCCTATTACCGCCGTGAAAGGGCGAGGTCCTAACCATTAGACGATGGGGCCTAAATGCAATACTTGGGTGAGCAATGGGACTTGAACCCATGGCCTTCTGGGCCACAACCAGATGCTCTAACCAAACTGAGCTATGCTCACCATCTAAAAAACAATTGACAATTCAAAACTGTCAATTAAAAATTGTTAATTGTACGCCCAAGTGGAATCTCCCGAAGGGATGCCTTCGGCAGAACCACTAACCTTCTCACTTTGCAAAATACTCAACCAAAGTGAGCTAGAGAAAAATCATTACTTAAGAAACTTAGTACGCCCAAGTGGAATCTCCCGAAGGGATGCCTTCGGCAGAACCACTAACCTTCTCACTTTGCAAAATACTCAACCAAAGTGAGCTAGAGAAAAATCATTACTTAAGAAACTTAGTACGCCCAAGTGGAATCGAACCACTAACCTACAGCTTAGAAGGCTGTTGCTCTATCCGATTGAGCTATGGGCGCTTATGTCTTCAAAAAACCGTTCTAACCTATCCCGCTTTAGCGGGATTCTCCCGAAGGGACTTCTTCGGAGGAACCTGCGACATTCCCGACTTTCAGTCGGGACGCGCTAACCGGACGGAGTTTATCCCGTTCTTTTTCGGGACTACGCCTGTAATCTTAACCTTTGTTAAAGTCTCGTCACACTCCCGACTTTTGTCTGATAAACTTTCAAATCGAGATATACAAAAACTCAACCAATAATTTCCAATATACAAAGAACAAATAGTCGTCGGGGCGGCGGGATTCGAACCTGCGACCTCCTGCTCCCAAAGCAGGCGCGCTAACCGGACTACGCTACGCCCCGAAGCTAAAATTATTCAAAGAACTTTAAAATCTCACTTTTTCGTTTAGTCAAAAATTACGACTTCTTCCCAACTTTATGAATGAAATACTTCCTTCACACAGAATTTATTCACATTTATCTGAATAAAGCCATACCGTCACAATTTTTGCAATAATGTGAGAAAAACTTCGAAAAAGGCTAATAAAAATATACTTTTCGGTTTTTAATGTCAATTTATGTACATATTTTTGATTTTTAATAATCCATTTTCAACTTGATAAATTAACACCGAATGTTGTTCCCATTTTACATATCGAAAAGGTATCTTGCATCGAAAAAGAATTCCAAGTTTCTATCATTCATTTCATGGATCACAATAGGTGGAATAGCACTTGGTGTAGCTGTTGTTATAATCGCACTCACCATCCTAGACGGCTTTCAAAAGGTTGTTTCTCAAAAAATAATCGAATTCAATTCACACATAAAAGTTACCGCTTTCGGCAATAGGAATCTCACAGATTATGAATATGTCATCTGGGAAATCAATAAACATTTCAATGATGAAATTGAATCGATCACACCGTTCTCATCCAAACTCGCTATTATAAAGTCTCAAAAGAGAGTAGACGGAATCACCGTAATCGGCATTTCTCCGGATTCGGCGAATACCAGACTCTCAAATTTAATCGTCGACGGAAAATTTGATTTATCGAACTCACGAAAACTTCTTTCAATAGTGATCGGTAAAAAGCTTGCCGAAAAGTTGCTTGTAAAAGTTGGAGATAAAATTACTATCTTCTCAATTAAGAACAATCAAATCCCGACGCCGGATAATCCACCTGCAATAGAACAATTTATTGTAACCGGAATTTATGAAAGCGGTATGTCGGAATACGACGATATGTATGCATACATAAATTTATCAACATCTCAAAAATTATTTGGGATGCAAGACCAGGTCTCCGGCTTCAATATTCGCGTAAAAAATATTAATCAAATCGAACAAGTTTCTGAAGAGTTACAGGGCTTTCTTCATTATCCATATTACGTAAGATCGGTTTACAAAGTACATCAAAATATTTTTACATGGCTGGAACTCCAGAAAAAGCCGATTCCTATCATTTTAGGATTGATAATTATCGTTGCAGTTTTCAACATCATCGGGACAATATTAATGCTTGTACTTGAAAAGATTAGTGCAATAGGTATCCTGAAATCGCTTGGTTCAAATAGAAAAACAATCATAAATATTTTCCTCCTACAGGGAATATATCTTTCTATCATTGGAATAATTATAGGCAACGTTTCGGCTTTTATTTTAAGCGTTCTTCAGATGAACTATAACATTATTTCTTTACCGGGCAATGTTTACTTTATTTCTTACGTTCCGATAGCAATTAATTTCTCAAATTATGTTTTTATTTCTATCATTACATTTTT
>CAZRIQ010000487.1:0-2256 GCA_964600175.1 uncultured Melioribacter sp.
GATAACGATCACCGAACTTTTTAAGATTTTCCAATTCAACATCATATTGGTCGAAATGAGTTTCTTCTTCTACAACAAGAGCTTCAAACAATTGCTTTGAAACCGAATCGGCATTAGCTGCACACTCATTCGCCCAAAGATTATATTCTTTGGCACTTTCTTCTTCCATCTTAGCAGCAGTCTTAAGCATTTCCGTAACATCGTGAATCTTTTTAACGTCTGCTGCAACAACCATCTCTACTTCGCCCTTTAGGAATAGGATCCTTTCAGCAAGTCTTTCAACATGAAGCATCTCGGCAATTGCAGTTTTCTTAAATAAATTAGCTAATAAATCATACCCTAAATCGTCACAATGAAAATGGAAATACATATATTGATGAACAGCAAGAAGTTCATCAGCTACTGCCTTATTTAACAACACAATACTTTTGGAATGCATATCGTTTCTCCTTAAAATCTGATTTTATTTCTTTAAAGAATAAGACAAACAGCTCTATAAATATAATGAATTATTTTGTGAATTTTTTGTTCTAAAAACAATCCATTAGTGATTTAGACTTTTACCAATTCAACAGCTTTAACTACCCTTTCAGATACCGACTTATGAATTGACATTGCGGCTACAAACACAATTCTTGCTTCTGCAAGCGGTGCATTTGCCGCCACAGTTTATATGTGGCTGAGATACGGAAAACCCGATCCTAGTATGATGGCAAACGGAATGCTCGCCGGATTAGTAGCAATCACTGCACCTTGTGCGTTTGTAACGGCACCGGCAGCAGTATTAATCGGTGCAATTGCAGGTGTCCTCGTAGTTGTTGCAGCTTTCTTCCTCGATCAAAAAATGAAAATTGATGATCCTGTCGGTGCAGTTGCAGTACACGGCGTAAACGGCTTTTGGGGCGTTTTAGCTTTAGGTCTTTTTGCAGACGGATCCTACGGCGACGGTTGGAACGGCGTTGCAGGAAATGTAAGAGGACTTTTTTATGGGGATCCAAGCCAGTTTATTGCCGAATTAATAGGCGGTCTTGTTTGTTTCGTGTTTGTCTTTACAGTGATGTACGGATTTTTCAAGCTGACTGACAAATTGATTGGCAATAGAGTTAAAGCGAAAGACGAAATTGATGGACTCGATATGCCGGAGATGGGAATAAAAGGTTATGAAAATCCTACAGGCAGCAGTGTGGAATTTATTCCTTCAACCGACTAAATTGTTTTCACTCTTTTAAGCCTATCTCCATCAATACGGCGACTGGCTTAAAAGAATATTAATTAACGTTTTATAATTTTCTTGGAGAGTTTAATGAAAAAAATCGAAGCAATTGTAAGACCTCATAAATTAGAGGATATTCACAACGCTCTGCAGGATTCCGGCTTCAAAGGATTAACGGTAACGGAAGTAAGAGGATACGGCAGACAAAAAGGTCATAAGGAAATTTACCGGGGTTCGGAATATAATATTGAGTTCGTACCGAAAGTAAAACTTGAACTTGTTTGTTCGGATGCCGATTCCGAAAAAGCCATCGAAATAATAATCAGCAAAGCAAAAACCGGGGAAATCGGCGACGGTAAGATTTTCATTTCTAATATAGAAAGTGCGATACGTATACGAACCGAGGAATCCGGGGATGAAGCTCTTTAGTTCCTATTAAAAAGAGCACAAAGAAAAATAACTTTGATAAAAGACGACGTTCATATTCCGGCATGTTTATCGGCATGGTATGAACTTCTTACCAAGGGAGCTGATTCAACAGTTTTGAAACCAAGACTCATACCGTACTCTTTGAATTGTGCGAACTCTTCCAAAGTCACATACCGGTGAACTGGCAAATGATTCTTAGTCGGTTGAAGATACTGACCGATCGTCATTATATCGCAGCCATGATTAAAGAGGTCTTTCATTAAATCGAAGACCTCTTCATTTTTTTCTCCAATACCTACCATAATTCCGCTTTTAGTTCTCAAGCCTTTTTGTTTGAACCAGGAAATTAATTTAAGGCTTCTTTGATATTTTGCCTGCGGACGTACGGCATGGTATAACCTTTGAACAGTTTCTAAATTGTGATTCAATATGTCGGGAGGATCTTGCAATATAATTTCAAACGCATGTTCTTCCCCTTTGAAATCCGGGATTAGAATTTCAACTGTTGTTTCCGGCATCTTTTGCCGGATTAGTTTTACAGTCTCGCTAAATATCGATGCGCCGCCGTCACTCAATTCATCTCTGTTTACAGATGTTATAACGACATGACGCAG
>CAZRIQ010000488.1:0-2256 GCA_964600175.1 uncultured Melioribacter sp.
ATACCCCGCCGATAAATGCCTGACCAAAAGAACCCGAAAAAGAAGTCGCAGAACCATGAAAATCTAAATAATTATGCTAAATACTCCGGCATTGCGTTTCAAATGATTTTTATAATCCTTGCCGGTCTGTTTTTAGGTATTAAAATGGATAAATGGTTTCACACAAATGATCCGATTTTTACAGCCATTCTTTCTGCACTTGCTGTTATAGTTGCAACATATGCTGTCATAAAGGATCTGCTAAAAAAGAACTAAAGTTTAATATGAGAAAACTTATTAAAGCTTACCTGATTCAGCTTAGCATCCTGACCATCATTCTTATCCTCCTTGGCTTGTTGTTTTATAACACATTTTTATCCCGATACTATTTACCCGTATTTTGGTTTCTGCTGTTTCTTTTTTATTTTATCCATGCCATTTCTCAATCAGTCATCGTTTTTGCAGAAAAAAAAAGCCGCTTTAATTTTGAAAATGCCTATCTCCTGTCATTTTTGGTGAAATTTATATCTTACCTTGTTTTCCTGGTAATTTATCTTGTTATTTCTGAAAGCATTACCCTAACCTTTGCCCTGACCTTTTTCTTTCTTTATTTTGTTTATACCTTATTTGATGTAAGAACGAAAATTCTTTTTTCGAAAACTTACCCAAATAAAGTTGAAAAATGAAATTAGATTTTATTAAATTTATGAGATGTATTTGAATGATTAACCTATTGGGAGAAGTGTTAAAGAGAAAGGTATTTTTATTTTCGGTATTCCTGATTGTGTTTTTTTGTCTTTCATTGAAAGTTACCGGGAAAGATGTTCCTGATGAAGAGGTTGAACACCCCCGCTCCAACACTGAAAAAAGAGAAAAATTCGATCCGACAGAATTTCTGTTCGAGCATATAGAAGATGCTCATGAATGGCATGTGTTTTCATATAATGGCAAACCACATTCAATTCCTCTGCCTGTTATCCTAATCAACCGGCAAAACGGACCGGTTATTTTTCTATCAAACAAGCTTCATCACGGACAACAGTCATTTTTCTACAGAAACCATGAATACAAACTCGAACTCGAAGGTGAACATCAGGGCAAGATAGCTGAAATAGACCTTACGGGAAATGTTGTATACCCGTTTGACATTTCAATTACAAAAAACATCCTTGCAATGCTCATCAGCGTGATAATTATTGTATGGCTGTTCATTTCGGTTGCCAAAGCTTATAAAACCAATGCCAGAAGGCCCCCGCGGGGTTTGCAGTCACTTCTCGAACCAGTGATATTGTTTGTAAGGGATGAAATAGCAAAACCTTCTATTGGTATTAAATATGAAAAATATATGCCCTATTTACTTACGGTTTTCTTTTTCATCTGGTTTAATAACATGTTTGGTCTTATACCCATACCCCCCGGAGGTGCCAATCTTACTGGCAACATTGCTGTAACCGGCGTATTGGCGCTATATACCATGGTAATAACAAATTTCAGCGGAAACAGAAACTACTGGAAACATATTTTCAATACACCTGGTGTACCGGTTTGGCTTAAAATACCGCCTGTAATGCCGGTTATTGAATTATTCGGGGTTATTACAAAACCATTTGTGCTGATGATACGTTTATTTGCGAATATAACTGCAGGGCACCTGATAACACTTGGATTTCTGAGTTTGATATTTGTGTTTGGAGAGCTTCATACTTCAGTAGGATATCTGGTTTCTCCCCTGTCATTGGTATTTCTGATTTTTATGATGTTTCTCGAGTTGCTTGTTGCCTTCATTCAGGCATTTGTCTTCACTTTTCTTTCGGCTTTATATATCGGAATGGCTGTAGAAGAACACCATTAGTTTATTAATTAAATATATTCATTATGTCATTATTATCAGTATTATTAGTCGAAGGGCTTGCAAATATAGGAGCTGCACTTGGCGCAGGAATCGCAGCAATTGGAGCCGGTTTGGGTATTGGCCGCATCGGTGGAACAGCCATGGAGGCCATTGCCCGTCAGCCTGAGGCTGCGGGAGATATTCGAACAAATATGATTATTTCAGCTGCTTTAGTTGAAGGTGTGGCTTTATTTGCAGTTGTAGTATGTCTGATGGCCCGCGGATAAAGATTGTATGATCCTCCGGTATGACAACGGTTGGTTGCTTGCCGGGGATCTTCAAATTTAAATTCTAACTATTATGGAACTGATAACTCCTAATCTGGGAACAATTTTTTGGACATCAATTTCTTTTTTCCTTGTACTGATTATTTTAAGGAAATACGC
>CAZRIQ010000489.1:0-2253 GCA_964600175.1 uncultured Melioribacter sp.
CTTTCAAAACAATTTAATAATTCTTCATAGGCACCGTTATTCCCAAGAAAGTCCCATAGCTCTTCTGCAACTTTTAACTCATTATCCAAATCTAACATACCTTTTAATGTCCATCTTTCATAAGGTTTTGGTTCGTATGGATTGTAAGGAATCGCAATATATGATTTTACCTTTGCGTTAGGATTTTTCGCTAAGAAGATTGCTATCCATTCTAACAATGTCCTTTTAAAATCTTTAAAATTACTGATATTTGGTTTAGCTGTTTTTAAATCAAATAAATGAGCTGTTCCATCCGGACTCTGAACAAACAAATCCACTTTTACGGTTTTTAATTTGTTCATTGTGCCCTTGTTGCAAACTTTTCTTATCCTTTCGATTTCTTCCGTCTTATTTGGATTTTTCCCCATGGTAAGTTCATTTATAATACGTTGAATTTCAGATTGAGCTTGTTCACTAATAGTATCGCCAACTACATACTGTTTTTGGGCAAATTCAAAGTTCAAATTTGCCAAAGTTTCCGCAACAGGTTCAAAAATAGATGTACCAAAAGTAGTATTTAGTGAGTGGACAAAGGAGAATAACGCCATTCTATCACGACCGAGTAAACGATAATGAAAAGGCATATGACTGGTTTCTGGCTTATATGTCTGGAACTTTTTCCGTAGGCTGTCTTTGATAGTACTCTCGATTAATTTTATTTGTTCTTTTGTAAGCGACATTTTATCTCTCCTTTAGATGAAATATTATTTCTGCATAGGCATTAGACCTATCTTTTTCCACTCGATTTAACACAGGACGTTTAAATCGATTAATAATTTTCATCTCAGCCAATTGAGCAATATCCGGGTAGATATTAAATTTGTCATTGGCTACTAAGAAAATATCATAATCTTTTTGAAGATATTTTTTACAATTTCTTAAAGATTCCGCTATACCTTTAACATAGGCATCTATTGCTTCTTTCCCCTGACCCTTAGAGAGAGGCCCAATTTCTAATTCGTCTTTTCGATCAAATCCAAATATTTCGTATGCATAAGCATGCTGTTCGTGATAATCAATAAGTCCAACATAAGGTGGACTTGAGAAAATACCTTTAATCTTTTGTTTCAGTAAAATCTCAGAAAACTCTGAATTTCTTTTTTTGATTTCTTCATAAATATCTATCGTTCTACTGTCTCCTGTCAGACAGATTTGAAATGTTTCGCTTCTTAATCTATCGAATTCTTTAAGGCGATTTATTGTATCTATACTATATCTTTGCCACCATCCTTTAATGGAAAAAATCGGTTTGCATATTTTACCATGTTTTTTACAGTAATATGTAGTTGTAACAGGCTCTTTTAAGGTCCCTAAATCGGCATGAGTAGTTGCCCGGCAAGAACGAACGGTTCTGCTCAAGATTATTGCCAATATTTTTTTAATATTCTTATTATTTACTTTTTTCAATTCTTCAAATACAAAATCGATTTCTTCTCTCACTGGGAATAAAAACCACATATCTAAGAAGGAATTATTTTTATCTTGTTTGATTTTGATTTTATATTTTTCCACTAAGTTATAATAAATGCTTAGAAATTTTTGTTCTTTATCTTTCGCGTATTCTTTTTCATTGATTTCCTTTTGTATGATTTTTCTTCTGTATTCCGGTGAAGGAAAAAACTTAGTATTGAATAATTTTAATTCGTATAATAATTCCTCTTCAAATTTTGTATTGTTCTTTCCTATTTGAAATTTTTCAATTTCTTTTGTGATATTTTGTAAGTTCATAGCAATATCTTGAAGATTATGGTGTTCGATTTTTATATTACTTATTAGTGAATTAAATGCGGAAATATCGATTCCAATTGCATGCATTCCCAATTCGTTACATTGCACTAAAGTTGTTCCACTTCCGCAAAATGGATCGAGAACGATATCCCCTTCCTTAAAGTAGGTTTCCTTTTTAAAATTATCAGTACGAGTATCTAAGAAATATTCTACAAGTTGAGGGATAAATTTTCCCTTATATGGATGTAATCTATGAACA
Source organism: uncultured Melioribacter sp. (assembly GCA_964600175.1). Classification (GTDB taxonomy): domain Bacteria; phylum Bacteroidota; class Ignavibacteria; order Ignavibacteriales; family Melioribacteraceae; genus Pyranulibacter. The sequence goes on from CAZRIQ010000489.1 coordinate 2,027, forward strand.
TGTTTTGTTGTTTCTGATTCTTTATATTCTGAAAATGAAAGAGCCCAGTTCAAATCATTGCCCAAGCGTTTTTTCCATTTATCTTCTTTGCTATGATAGTTAGATTTATAATAATTTTCTAAATCAGCAACATCAATTAGCACTTCACCATTTTTGCCGAATTTTTTTATTCTTCCATATTGAATCAAATAAGAAATATTTGATGTACTTACTTGTTTATTTAAAAA
>CAZRIQ010000490.1:0-2252 GCA_964600175.1 uncultured Melioribacter sp.
TAGTTTTACCTGCATAAATGCCGAACTGTGATGCATGACTTTCAAAAATATCCCCAACTTTCAACTGTTGATAGAAATAACCGACGGCAACATCCAAAGGCAACGGGTTGGGAAACCACACTCCCGGGTTATGAATGAATCCCGTTCCCCAAAAAGAAAATTTTCCCAGGTCTTTAACATCAATGCTAGGGAAATAACGGAACGCAACATTTGTTCCCGCAACAGTACCAACGGTCAGCTGGGCTGCTGCCATAGGCAAAGCAGGTAATTCGTCTAAGAATCCTTTTACTTGCTGCAGTTCAACATCATAAGGATCGACCGTATAAGATTGAATCGTCTTACCAGGAAAACGTATATTTAAATATTCATCTTTACTTCCAACAATTGTCGGTCCGGAAAATTGTACGTTGAACTTTTCATTAATAAGAGTTTCTTTTAATTGATCATATTGTGCTTGGCTCATACCATTTTGATTGGGGTAAATATTTGATCCGTGTAAAATTTCGTCAACCTGATCGCTCGTAAAATAAAAATTTCCCGTAGTAGAAAATCTTTTAACATCGTTACTGAAAAAGGAGCCCATCGCTGCAATTTTAACATCAATGTGCAAACCTAATTTTGTGGCGGACGGCAATTGTGAAACCCAGCCCGAATTTAAATTTGAGCCGAACGCCGAAATAATGGGTTCAACATAAGCAGAACCGGCAGTTTCAGACAAATTGGAAAGTGTTTCTTCAAGATTCTGGGCTTTAACACATAATGATAAAGAGAAGAAAATAATTAGAACGATACTTAATTTCTTCTTCATTGGATCCCTCCATAATTGGTTAAATTCTTTTTCAAAATTTATAAATAAGATACGATAAATTTGTGTCAGAGAACACTATTAATTGACCATGCCCATTAATTCTTTTGCACTCTTGAGTGCGGATTCGGTAACGTTTTCTCCCGACAGCAGTTTAGCAATTTCTCTTATTTTTTCATTTCCTTTTATTTCTCGGATTGTGCTTACTACTCTATCTTGACGAGGAGCCTTCTCTACCGCATAATGAAAATCTGCAAGTCCAGCAATTTGCGGCAGGTGTGTTATGGCAATTATTTGATGATATGACGAAAGCGATTTTAACGCTGTGCCGACTTTCTGAGCGATTCGTCCGCTTACGCCCGTGTCGATTTCGTCAAAGATTAAAATTGGGAGTTGATCGGACTTGGCAAGAATCGATTTCAATGAAAGCATTATCCGCGATACTTCTCCTCCGGAAGCGACTTTTACAAGCGGTTTGGGATCTTCGCCCAAATTTGTCGAAACGAAAAACTCGACTTCATCGAATCCCCTTCCGTTATATTTAAGCTTCTTATTATCGACCACAATATAATTTGAACCTTCTTCGGCTTTTGTCTGCGAGATTTTCACCTCGAAATTTGAATTGCTTATTCCGAGGCTTTTCAACTCGTCTTCAACTGCTTTCTTAACTTTCTTTGCAGCATTTTTTCTTTCCGTTGATAATTTGGAAGCTGCACCGCCGCATGTAACCCGTAATGAATTGATTTCCTTTTCCAGTTCGCCGAGTTTAGAAGAAAAATTTTCGGCAAGTTCATACTCTCTTCCTATTTTTTGCCGGTGTCCAATAACAGCTTTTATTGAACTGCCGTATTTCTTCTTTAGTAAATTGAATGAGCCGAGTCTTGCCCGGATTTCCTCAAGTCGATCCGGTTCAAGATTTACTTTATCTCTATAAGAACGTATAAATTCGGAAATGTCGTTCAGCAATGTTAATGCAGATTCACATTCACCGACTCTTTCCAAAAATAATTTATCGATACCGCTCAATTGATTTAACTGATTCTTGATTTCGACTAACCTATCATAAACGGCATTCTCATCTTCATAAAGTGAATTATAAATATTTGTGGTTAATTCGAGCAACTTTTCCGAGTTTTCCAAAATCTTTAATTCGTCTTCCAAACTTTCTTCTTCCCCATCTTGAGGAGAAACGGCGTCAATCTCTTTGATTTGAAATTCATAAATCTCTTCTTTTTCTTTGAGAAGATTTTCCCTTTGTAAAAGTTCTTTATATTCTTTTAACAACGCATCAAGCTGACTTTTAAGTTTCTCGAATTCACCAAGCGGTTTATCAAGGCTAATAAACTCATCGAGCATTTCAATATGAGTTTCCGACCTCAGCAGTGATTGATGTTCATGCTGACCGTGAAGGTCGACGAGCAGATCGCCGATTTCTTTAATCAAATTA
>CAZRIQ010000491.1:0-2249 GCA_964600175.1 uncultured Melioribacter sp.
TATATACTTTTGTAAATGTTTTATCTTCAGGTTTTGCGTATGCAATCCACTTACTATCCGGCGACCAAGCATAACTTGTAATTTCCCATGCCTCTGAACTGTCTACTTCGGTTACTTTCTTCGAGTCAATATCAACATAATTTAAACGCTGGAGTCTATCGCCCCACATTATTTTTTTACTGTCGGGTGACCACAAAATCTGATATTTGTAATTATGACTGTTCGAGGTAATCTGTATCGGATTTCCTTTTCCATCCTGGGGCATGATGTAAATTTCATCTTCACCTGTAGCGTCTGAAATAAATCCGATCCATTTCCCGTCCGGCGACCACTTTGAATTCCTTTCATGAACACCGGATGTATTTGTTAAATTTCTTGTCGGTCCATCTTTTACCGGAATTGTGAATATTTCACCGCGAGCACCGAATAAAGCTCTTTTGCCGTCCGGTGAAATTTCATAATTATATATGTCCTTACTTACGTCGGTAATTCCACCTCTACCTATGTCGAAATCTTCATCGAGGTATATAGTAACTTTTTCTGTTTTTTCAGTTGCAAGATCGAATTTGTAAATAAAGCCACCGTTTTCAAAAACGATGGCATTATCACCAAGTGATGGGAATTTAATATCGAATTCGGTGAAGTTTGTCAGCTTTTTGGTTTCTTTCGAATCAAGATCATAGGAATACAAATTAAATCTTAAATCACGATCTGAAATAAAATAAATCTTGTTTCCACTCCACATTGGAAATACATCCTGCGCAGGATTGTTAGTTATGTTTGTAGTAGACTTATCCTTAAAGTTGTAAATCCAAATATCATCTGCCTGACCTCCCCTGTATCTTTTCCACGTTCTGAATTCTCTAAATATCCTGTTATAAGCCAGCATTGATTTATTCGGGGAATAAGAGCAAAAACCCTCTCGTGGAAGAGGCAGTTCTGCGGATAAACCGCCATCGACAGAAACCGAATATAACTGACCTTTAAAGTCATTAAATTCGCGCCAGCGGGAACGATAAACTATATTTTGATTGTCTTTCCAACACATAACAATGTTGTTGGGACCCATTCGATCAGATACATCATCTCTATTCAAAGTTGCCGTATACGTTAATCTTTGGGGAACGCCGCCTTCCGAAGGCATTAAATATACTTCGGTATTGCCATCGTACTGCCCGGTAAAAGCGATTTGCTTTCCGTCTGGGGAAATTTTAGCGAACATTTCATAACCGACATCATTAGTTAACTTTCTTGCTACACCTCCGTTTGCGTTTACAGTATATAAATCTCCGGCGTAGCTAAATACAATTTGATTAGAGTGTATGGTAGGAAATCTTAATAAACGAGCTTCCTTTTGTCCGAAGGAAATGTTTGAAATGAATAAAATAAATAGTAAAGTATAAATGGATGTTAAAAAGGACTGCTGTTTTGTAAACATGCCCCCCTCCCATATAAATTATTTAATGAAGTGATTTACAATACTGTTTATGTTTTTGTGTAAATAAAAATATATAAACAAATTTAGAAATGCTTCATGGAATTTCAAAAGGTTAGTTGGTTTAAATATTTAGGAAACATTTGACACCAACATTGCCAATCATGCCCGGCGCCGGCTTTAATATCCAACAAATTCGAAACTTGTTTCTGATTTAATATTTCAGACATTTTTTTGTTCTCTTCTAAATATTGATCCCGCTCGCCGACACCGAAAATAATCTTCATTTTCTTTATTCGATCGAGATACCAAGCATCGGTCAATCCGAATATATAATCCGGCGGATTGTTGAAATAACAATCATCATCGTAATGACCGAGAATAAATTTTTTAATATCGTAAGTTCCTCCCATACAGATAAGATGACTCACAAGACCCGGATGCCGGAAAGTCAAATTAAGAGCATGATAAGCGCCAAAATTGCAGCCTGCAAGTCCAACACTGTCATATTCGGTTTCATACTTTGCAAATTCAATAACATCATGAATAACACATTGTTCGTAAGCTGTGTGAGCTTTTACTCTCTCAGCCGGTTGAATATCATAATTGTACCAGCTTTCACTATCAATGCTGTCCGGACAATAGATTCTCATTTTCCCGGAATCGATTAAATTTTCAACCGAACCGATTAAACCGGAATCTTTACATTCGTAAAATCTTCCTTTGGCTGTCGGGAATAGAATAATCGGCAGTCCGGAATAACCGAAGACAAGCATTTCAAAATCTCTACCGAGGTATTGAGCGTACCATTTAT
>CAZRIQ010000492.1:0-2231 GCA_964600175.1 uncultured Melioribacter sp.
TCGATATCGTTTCTCGTATTTAAAAGTTTTATACTTTTCACAATATCTTCGGCAGCTCCTTCGCCCTGCACTTTACTTGCTGCAATTACCAATTCAACAAGCGGGTATCTTCTTTTGGCAACGCTGATCATATCTTTAAACGCTGCTCCGTCTATTGCCGTGACTACTCCAATCTTAACGGGGAATTTAGGTATCGGCTTTTTGAATTGTTCGTCGAACAAACCTTCTTCGGAAAGTTTTCTTTTCAACTTTTCAAATGCTGCCTGAAGTTCGCCCTCACCTGCCGGCTGCATCGATCTAACATCAATTTGGTAAGAACCACGGGGAGGATAAACAGTCAGTCTCCCCTTTATAACTATTTTCATCCCGTCTTGCGGAGTGAAAAAAACATAACTGTTCACGCCGCGCCACATAGTGCAGCTTATCTGTGCATTGGAATCTTTAAGAGTGAAATACCAATGACCGGAAACGTGCGCTTTAAAATTTGAAATCTCCCCGACAACAAAAATTTCATCGAAGCTTTCTTCGAGAGTTGCTTTTATTAATCCGGTAATCTCACTTACTGAAAGTATTTTTTCTTCGTTAGCCATTTTCTTTTCTAAAGATCAAACAATATTGGTGATGCCTGTTGCCGACCCACGCACTGTTAACTCCCAACGCAATTAATCTTTTATCGTCTTGAAGCCAAATTTTTTCGTCTTTCAAGACCCAGCTCAATTTTCCTCTTTTGGTTAGAGATATTGCAGTATCATACGCAAGCGGATACAACTTGCCCTTAAAATAAACATTATTTGTAATTATAGTTAGATACCCGCCGGGTTTCATAACCCGAAAAACCTGGTCGAAAATCTGTGCCTGTGTTTCTATAAATTTTTCGTAATCTGAAATATTGCCGATGTCGTTTTTATCGGTCGAATATTTTGTGTCGTAGCCTTTCTTTGTTCTTTCTTTCTGCCTAATTGAATTTCTTTCCAACTGATTCCAATACGGCGGAGATGTAATAGTATAGTCAAATTTGATTCTTGAACGTTTGTTCTCTTTCAAAAGGTCGGTCAGCAATAAGGAATTTCCATTAAGCGAAAGAATTTTTGATTGAAATTTCTGTCTGTCAATTCTTCTTTGACTCGTACGAAAATACTTTTTGTTCAGCTCGACGCCGACGGCATTCCTAGCTAACTTACCGGCAGCAAGCAACGTGCTTCCTGTTCCAAGAAAAGGATCGAGAACCCAGCCGCCCTTTTTTGTAAAGAATGAAATAAATTCTTCTACCAATGTTTCAGGGAATTTTGCCGGATGTAGAATCTCATCTTCCTTTCTGCGAGGCGGTCTGTGTATGAACCACGACCTCGTAAATTTAATCCATTCTTTCCCGGTCAGATCATTCAACTTGTTGTCTTTGCTCAATTTTCCCTTCTCACCAAAATCAATATATTTCCGAGAATTGCTCGCCATAACATCAAAAATTGATTGAAAAAAAGTTTGAATAGAGACCTATAGAAAATTCGTGAAAATCCGTTCCACTTCGACTCGGCTGGAAATTATATCTATATCTTAGAAATAAAGTGAAGACGTTATAAATTCTTACAACACCTAACGAAACTTCCGGGCTTATTCCGTTATAACCTTTGAGATCGGTAAAATAGTTTACTCCCGCTGAGACATATTCCAAATGCGGTATTTGAACAATTTGTTTATAACCTACCCTCAAAAAATTTTTCTTATCGGATTTGAAGATGTAAGAATATTCCAACCCGATATATCCTAAAGGATAATTATAACCCGTTGAATAAAAAGAAAAGACCGGAATTTCTTTAGTTAAACTGAAATAGTTTTTGTTATTCATTGAGACATAAGTTGGTGCAGGCAGTCCAAAAATTATTCCGCCAAAACAGCAGACCGTTAAAATACTTGACTGAACTTTCGCTTTGAGGAGCGACTCGTTGGGGATTCTCACTTCATAATTTTCGGAATACGAAACCTTCTCCTCCTTATCAACCAATTTAATTCTGTATGGAACCGAGAGCGAATCGAAACCTAATTTTTCAATGTTTATTTCTATTTTGTGATTGTCGGAAAACTCCTTTGAAACATCGAACTCGTACTTGTTATTTAACATAACGGAAGATTTGCAGCTATCGCTTGTTATAAAAGAAAGAACAAATGTGTAAGGCTTCTCGTTTGTTACGTATGAGTCGATCAAATAGACTTCTATATTGCCGCCGAGCGAATCG
>CAZRIQ010000493.1:0-2221 GCA_964600175.1 uncultured Melioribacter sp.
GTAAACAAGTAAATCGGTTCGGACGGACTCGGAGAAACTGTTTAATATTCTGAACGAAAGATTTTGTCCCGAGCTTTTTTGATATCTGTTTGAATAGTTAACCGGCGCCTGGAGATTGTTATACAAAATGTCATTTACCTGGGAAGCGGAATAATTTGTCTCAATATTATTAATATCTACTCCGCCGTTTAGTTTTGTTTCACTCTTGTGAAAAGAAGCGTCAAAAAGCACATTGGTTGTTTTTGAAAGTAAGTAATGAAATCTCGCAGATCCTTTCCAATTTCCATATTCGCTGTTTGTGAAGTTTGAACTGACGGAATTGTTTGTTAATTCAATAAATGTTTTCAACCGGGAAGAAAGAAAAGCATTAAAGATTCCATCGATAAATCCTTCATCGTTTGGTGCCTGGTAAAACCGTAATCTGGAATAAGGTCGCGAGTTGAACTTGTTTTTGGTAATGAAGTTAACACCGCTGTTGTTGTTCATTGTTCCGAGAAGAAAACCTTTCGGCAATGGCAATACTTCTATTGAATCAATGCTTTCGGATTGGAAATTATACAAGTTAAATGAATTCGAAAACCGGTTGTTGAGTGTAATGTTGTTTTCAGTATAACTGCTTTTATTAAAACCGTTCCCGTAAATCGTTGTTACCGAAGGCTGACCGAGCGAACCAAGATCATAAAAAAAACCAAAAGGGATGTAATTGAATAAATCCCCAGTAAATCGGTAGTTCTTATAGTTTATCGAAGACTTTTTCATAACGAATTCGTCACTATCGTTCAGAAAACTCTCCGGTGAAATTAATTTCAACGTATCTGTTTTCACAATTTGTTTCGTTGTGTCGCTTGTATCGGCAACAGTTTTGTTAAAATTCCGGGAAGAAAGAGAGTCCGCAGTTAACAAATTTTTTATGGCGGACGATTGTGAGAAAATAATATTTGGAAAATAGAAAAGAGAGGCAAACAGGAGTATTTTTAGTTTGACTGAAAAAGACATTTTGAACCGATGGTTTAAGACAAAAATAAATATTAGAATCAGTGTGACAAAATAGAGAAATAATTCTAATTAGAAATGATCAAAATTGTATAAAATGATAGCCTGATAGGCCAATATTTTTATTAATCAATTTTTTTATAAAATCGACTAAAACTATTTATTTTGTGGAAAAAAACCCCTAACTTTCAATTGAATTAATATTCACTAACAAATAAAGGACGCAACAATGGGATCAATGACAAAAGCTCAAATTCTAGATCATATGGCAAAGAAATCGGGTTTAACAAAAAAAGCTACAGGTGAGTTTCTTGATGAATTTGTTAAACTGGCTTACAGGGAAGCTAAAAAAAGTTTTGTTGTTCCTGGTTTGGGCAAATTAGTTCTTTCGGATAGAAAAGAAAGAATGGGAAGAAACCCCAAGACCGGCGAACAAATATTGATTCCTGCAAGAAAGGTTGTAAAGTTCAGAGTAGCTAAAGCAGCAAAAGACGCGATTCTTAAGAAATGATTTGTAAACTATTGGAATTCTATCCTTAAAATAAAAGCCCGTTTTTTAGCGGGCTTTCTTATTTCTGATGTTTGCTTTCCTTTCGTTCCCCAGCGTTTTGATAGTTTCCATCAGCTCTTCGTATAATTTGTGCGGAATGTTTTGCAGAATTATTGTTAATAATTTATTAAAGTCTCCGGCGTGCGGATAAAAGCCGATTGTGATATTTTGACTGTCATCGGTTATATAGATTGGGCGTGTCAATGTGCCCGAAAAAATACCGCCTTTTATTTGGCCAATGTTTTCATGTTTAATCTCGATCTTCTTTTTGCTGAAGAAAAAGTCCGAGCAAATAATTTTTTCGTTGTTTGCCTCTACCTTGAAAGGAAAAAGTCTGTATGTTTTTAGAAAGTACCTGTTAATTATGTAGAGTATCAATAGGTTGAAAATGACATAAAGACTGAAGTACCATTCCTGGAACATAAAGTAGAATGAGGAAATAAGATGCGCTATCATAAGAAGGTTCACGGGAATGTTTCCGTACCTGTAAATTAATTTTTGAATAAACGGGTATGTAAAAGTTTGCACGAATGGCCTTAAATTTTACACGATAATTTAATTAATCTGTCAGATAAAAAACTTATTTTAGCGAAAGTAATTTTTTCAATGAAAGAAAATCATCTTAAAACTTTGTAGGAGAGGAAAGTAATAAATGACTTATGATGTAATAATAATCGG
>CAZRIQ010000494.1:0-2220 GCA_964600175.1 uncultured Melioribacter sp.
GTATATGGACCAAATGCCCTATTGATAAATGCAAAAGATTCGCTCGGGACACCACTGTACCACCCGATAAAAAATTCCATGACATATGAATAGCCTACCATAGAACCGGTAACAAGTATAACTTTGTTCATCTTTTCCAACGTATCCAAAGTTATAATACGCTCATAATTGAAAATTTTTCTCACAAAAATTAAAACATTTTGAACCATTGCGAACCCGGAAAAAACAGCGCCGGCAACAAAGTACGGCGGGAAAATTGTTGAATGCCATCCCGGGAGAATGGATACGGCAAAGTCAAAACTAACAATGGTATGAACCGAAAGTACAAGTGGTGTTGCAAAACCGGCTAATACCAAGTATACCATTTCATAATGCTGCCAGTGACGATTCGAAAATCTCCATCCCAAACTAAAAATTGAGTAAGTAATTTTCTTGAACTTGGTTTTTGCACGTTCTCTTAACGTTGCAAAATCCGGTATTAATCCGACATACCAAAATATCAGCGAAACTGTAAAGTAAGTCGAGACTGCAAATACATCCCACAACAACGGCGAAATGAAGTTCGGCCAAAGCGAATGTTGATTCGGATACGGAAATAAGTAACCGGCAAGCCACGGTCTGCCGATATGAATTAAGGGAAACAAGCCGGCAGTCATAACAGCAAAGATTGTCATACCTTCGGAGAAACGGGCAATACCGGTTCTCCATTTTTGCCTCAAAAGAAATAGTATTGCAGAGATAAGTGTTCCCGCATGACCGATACCGATCCAGAATACAAAGTTGATAATCGGGAAGCCCCAACCGACAGGATTGTTGTTGCCCCACATTCCAACGCCGTAATAGAAAGACAACCCGACACAGATAATTCCGACAATGAGCATAAATACAGTAATAGACAACGCCGCATAAAATTTCTTATCCGGCTTGGAATCCAGCGGCTTAGAAATTAAATCGTCTACCGATCTAAGCGCCGGTCTTCCTTCAATTACCGATAATTCCTGTGTGTAGTCTACAGCAGTGCTCACAATACTTTCTCCGAGTGGGTATTTCTTATTTTGGCAATATAAGTCACGTTCGGTCTAACGTTTAAGTCTTCCAAAACATAATAAGCCAAATCATGTTTTCTATATTTATTGACAACCGATTTAGGATCATTCATATCGCCGAAAACTATCGCATCAGCCGGGCATGCAGCCTGACATGCAGTAACAACATCGCTTCCTTTTAATTCCCTATTATCTTTAATTGCGTTTTGTCTTGCTTCCATGATTCGCTGGATGCAGAAAGTACATTTCTCCATAACACCGCGTGAGCGAACCGTAACTTCCGGATTATTTGCAAGAGCAGTTAAATCATTCTCATAGTATGCATCTGCAAAATGATCTCTGAAATTGAAGAAGTTAAATCTCCTTACTTTGTACGGACAGTTGTTCAAACAGTATCTTGTGCCGACGCATCTATTATAAACCATCTGGTTCAAACCGTCGGGGCTGTGGTTTGTGGCGCTTACCGGGCAAACATTTTCGCACGGGGCGTTATCGCATTGCTGGCAAAGCATGGGCTGATTGCTGACAACAGGTTCATCCGGCGTACCGGAGTAATACCTGTCTATTCTCATCCACTGCATTTCCCTACCCTTAGCAACCTGGTCTTTACCGACAACCGGAATATTGTTTTCAACATTACATGCGGTAACACAAGCAGCGCAGCTTGTGCACTTGTTCAAATCAATTGCCATCGCCCACTTCAAACCGGTATACTCATGAACATTAGTAATATTCTTTAACGGTTCTTCTTTTTCTTCGTGTAAAAAGTGCGGATTGTTCTTGTATTCTAAAATCGTTCCTTCCTGGATAATTCTTCTCTTGCGATGCATATCTTTTACAAACTTGTCGTCAAGAGAATGATGTTCTTGTGTCGACATCAGAGCATAATTTCCGCCGGCAGAAACGACACTTGCATTATTGAACAACCAAGGAGTTAATCCCGGTTTCTTCGACATCAAACTGATTGCATTGAAACCGACATCTTTGCCAACCTCACCGACAACCGTTCTGCCGTAACCTAATTCAATTGCGAGGAATTTATCCGCACAGCCGGGTTGAATCATAGCCGGGATTCTCAATTTTCTATTTTGAATTTTTATTTCAAGTAAATCACCATCTTTAACATTCAATTCTTTAGCCGAATCGGGAGAAATCATTGCGTAATTATCCCATG
>CAZRIQ010000495.1:0-2219 GCA_964600175.1 uncultured Melioribacter sp.
ATTCATCACGGTATCTATGGAATGACAGGCGGGCAGCTGGCTCCAACTACGTTAGCTGGAATGAAATCTACAACTTCACCCATTGGAAGAGATATTGCCGTAATGGGCAATCCTCTAAAGATTACCGACCTTGTAGCACAACTCCCGGGGGTATATTATGTAACGCGAACTGCGGTGAATACGGTCAGTAACGTTCGAAAAACTAAAAAAGCAATTTTGAAAAGTTTCCAGTTCCAAAAAGAAAAGAAGGGACTGTGTTTCATCGAGGTAGTTTCAAATTGTCCTTCGAATTGGAAAATGACTCCTTTGGAATCAAACAAATGGCTTGAAGAAAATATGCTTCCGTTTTACCCGTTGGGAGATTTGAAAACACCCGGCAACAATACACTGAAAACTGAGAAAGGAGATTGACCATGACTGAAGAAATAATTATTGCCGGATTTGGTGGGCAGGGTGTCTTGTCAATGGGACAAATCTTGTGTTACGGCGGTGTTATAGAGAACAAGGAAGTAAGTTGGATGCCGTCGTACGGTCCCGAAATGCGCGGCGGAACAGCCAATTGCATAACGATAATAAGCGATCAAAAAATAAGTTCTCCGATAGTGACAAAATTCGATACCGTTATTGCTTTAAACCAACCGTCGCTTGACAAATTTGAAAGTGCGGTAAAACCGGGCGGACTTTTAATTTACGAATCCAGCACAATTCTAAATGCACCGAAACGAACAGATGTGGATGTCGTTCCGATCGAAGCTTCAAATGAAGCGGCTAAACTTAAGAACACAAAAGTGATGAACATGATTATACTCGGTGCATTCTTAAAGAAGAAGCCGGTTATTACTTTCGACACTGCACTGGAAGCTTTGAAAAAAGTTCTGCCGGAAAGGTATCATCATCTTATTCCTCTTAATAAACAAGCTATGGAAAAGGGAATAGAGCTGGCTGAGAAAGTCGGCGTACTGTCATAATTTGTAGAATCATTCTTAAACAAAAGGGCGATTTGTTGATCGCCCTTTTTTGTTTATTGATTTCACTGAAAGAATCATTTTTAATAGAATCACATTATTTTAAATTACTTGTTAATTATGAACTTTATAAAAATAGATTTGGGTGACTAAATCTTTCATCAGTTGAAATCATGGAATGAATCTGTCTAATAAAGTAGTGTATTATCGATTCAAGACTATACTTCTCATACATTTTGACAAACAGTCGGAAAAGTTCATTTTTAAGCGTTTTTCGTAGTTTTTGATTTGGTTTATAAACCAATATTAATTAATTTTACTATTCCAAAAACATAAAATTCGAGAGGAAAATGGCCCATACCGAAGGTTCAATTGTACAAGTTATCGGTCCTGTTGTTGATGTTGATTTTGAAGAAGGATACCTGCCAAGCATCTATAACGCGATTAAAATTCCAAGAAAAAGCCTCGAAGGAACAGATGAAGAATTAATTGTTGAGGTTCAACAACACTTAGGGGAAAACAGGGTTCGCACTGTTGCTATGGATTCTACCGACGGATTGGTTAGAGGAATGAAAGCAATTGATACAGGTGAACCGATTTCAGTTCCCGTTGGACCAGAAACATTAGGAAGGTTAATTAGTGTCATTGGAGAAGGAATAGACGGACTTGGAGACGTTGAAACCAAAAAAAGATATACAATTCACCGACACTCGCCGAAATTTGAGGATCTTACGACCAAACAGGAAATATTTGAAACCGGAATAAAAGTTATCGATTTGATCGAACCTTATTCCAAGGGTGGAAAGACAGGTTTGTTCGGCGGTGCAGGTGTGGGTAAAACGGTTATCATCCAGGAATTGATTCACAATATTGCAAAACAGCACGGCGGTTATTCGGTATTTGCAGGCGTCGGTGAAAGAACGCGCGAAGGAAACGACCTTTGGCTGGAAATGAAAGAATCCGGTGTGTTGAATAAAACCGCTTTAGTATTTGGTCAGATGAATGAACCTCCGGGGGCAAGACTGCGTGTTGGTTTAACGGCATTAACGATTGCCGAATATTTTCGAGATGAAGAAGAAAGGGACGTCTTGTTGTTCATCGATAACATTTTCCGTTTCACTCAGGCTGGCTCTGAAGTAAGTGCACTTTTGGGTAGAATGCCTTCTGCCGTAGGTTATCAGCCTAACTTAGCAACTGAAATGGGCGAGCTGCAGGAGAGAATTACTTCGACTACAAAAGGATCCATTACATCTG
>CAZRIQ010000496.1:0-2219 GCA_964600175.1 uncultured Melioribacter sp.
AATGCTTTTTCCGGTTTACCGTTATGCAAATAGAAATTTACTAGCAAATCCCATATGCCGGGATGGGTTGGGCAAAGCTTAACGGCTTCTCCGAGTTCTTGTTCGGCTTTGGTTTTGTCGCCCAGTTTGATATAACAATTATATAAGCCGGTATGCGGTAAATATCTCCCGGGAAAATCATTTTGAACATAGCCCCAAAATGTAGGAGCGTTTTCATATTTGCAGATTCCAATTAACCCATTTGTAAATAAGAACAGGAAATATATAGAGGCAAGAATGTATATGGGTTTTTTGCGTTGCACCCAAATTCCGTTAAGTATTTCCGAAAGCATTAAAGCAATTCCAATTAAAGCCATATAGGAACGGCAGTCCCAGTAGTAAAAGCCGCCCAACAAATTAGGAGTAAAGAATAAGCCAGGAAGCATTAATAGTAAAAACCAAACGAAAGCAAAGTAATATTTCTTTTTGTTGATGTACTTCAAAAAATAGGGCAATATCATTAACACAATGGCTATTACAATCCCGGTAATTGTTATAAACGGATTAAAGTCCGAAAGAGCCTTTATGTTATAGGGAAAAAATGCTTTTGTGAGTGTTTCGGGAATTATAAAAAGATTACTGAGGAAAATACTGAAGTCGAGTTTTTCCGATGTAACCGCAGGAAAGTAAAACGTTCTTGTGTAGAAATAAAACACAACTGTAAGAAGAAATAAGGAAAACAATAAGAAGTATTTTCCTTTGAATAAATCTTTTCGGTTTTCAAGAAATAAATAAAAGAGTAGTAAGAAGGGAAGTATCAAACCTGATTCCTTTGATAGTATTGCTCCAATTGTTAGCAGTATAATGATAGGTACTGAAACTAAGTTTTGTTTTTGTGTGAATCTTATGAAAAAGAAAAGTGTTGCCACCGAAAAAAGACCCACAAGCAGATCGGCACGACCGGCAATCCATGCAACGGCATTCAATTGGATTGGTGTTATGGAAAAGAAAAGAGAAACGAGAAATGAAATTGTTCTTTTGTATCCCATTAATAAGAGTAAAAGAAATAACGTGACGGATGTAAGCGTATTCAACAGAACATTTGTTAAATGATATACAAAAGCCGATTGGTCACCAACAACCGTATCCGTAATTAAGCTGACAATTGTAAGAGGACGGTAGTAATGTCCGTCAAGGTAATTTGAGTTAAACGCCTCCGGTACTTTGTCGAACCCGGATAGACGTTCGGAATAAATTAATGTGCTGTCGTCGAAAAAGACGAATTGATAAAAAAGAGACTGTACGTATAGAGTCAGCGGAATTAAAATTATCAACGGCAATAAAAATTTTGAAAGCTGGAATTTCCGTCCGCCGCTCTCATTTCGTTTTGTTATAAAATCGTTCATTTGGAAGCCGGTGTAACCAATCTATCTAAAAAATATTTTTCCCGATGGGGATCATTGTTGTGAAGAAAATAATAATCTCTAAATTTTTCATAATCTTTTTTTAGCTGCTCTGGTTCAACATCGTCAATGTGCTTGATATAGTTGTCAAGGTAATGTTCAAAATTTATGAATTCGATTTGATCCCCAAAGTTTTCGTGTAGATAGTTCATCAATTCTGAATCGTATGTGATAATGCTGCCGGGGTAGACTCTTCCGTCTGTTTTGAATTGTATGTACTGGAAGTCGGAATACTCATCTAAGTAACCGTTAAACATAAAGTTGATTCCCTTCGAGATAAGATAATCATAGGGTGCACGCTTTTCGTGACCGGGTCTTCCCCTAACTTTCAAAGGCAGTTTGGCGATATACGAATCGGTTAAACCGTGAATTTCCATGCAATAATAAAACTTAGAGTAATAGGCTAAAGAAGCCTGGGAACCTCCGATAAGTACTTTTACTTTTTTGCCGGCAAAAATTTTTCGAAAATATTCGCCCATTTGTTTTCTATGTTCAATACGGTTCAATTTGGTTTCCGGGCTCACATTTGTGTAATACCACCGTTCGTCGAGTATTCCTTTCATGCCGAAGGTCAATTTTGTATCCAGTACAATTTGACCTTTCTTGTTAACCGATTCGTTAATAAACGGGATGTTCCTGTTAGCTCTCTCGATGAGAAGCGCTGATGCAGTCAGGAAGAGAACTATTACAAGTAAAGATTTTTTTTGGTCAAAAAAATGAACGAAGGAATTTTCAACTATGAGATAAATAAAAGGAATAACCGGTATTACAAAACGG
>CAZRIQ010000497.1:0-2214 GCA_964600175.1 uncultured Melioribacter sp.
TATTCACCCTGCGCTGCTTCCGTCGTTCGGCGGAGCCGGGATGTACGGTATAAATGTTCACAAAGCTGTTTTTGAATCAGGCAATAAAATTTCCGGTGCAACAATTCATTTTGTAGATAAGGTTTACGATAACGGAAAAATTATTTATCAGAAGACTGTAGATATTTCGGATGCAAAGACTCCCGAAGAAATTGCGGCAAGAGTATTAAAGATTGAACACGAAATTTTGCCTTATGTGGTTTTGAAGTTTTCCGAAAACAAAATTAAAGTGACGGGAGATAAAGTAATAATCCAATAAACAAGGACGGAAGGATTGAAGAAATACGCTCTTATTAGTGTGTCCGATAAAACAAAAATTGTTGAGTTTGCGGAAGCACTTGTAAAAAACAATTATGAAATTTTAGCAACCGGTAAGACTGCAAGTCTGCTGTTAGAAAACAAGATTGACTGCACTGAAATAAGCAATTTTACGTCATTTCCGGAGATTTTTTCGGGTAGGGTGAAAACACTTCACCCTAAGATTCTCGGCGGAATTTTGATGCGCCGGGACAATTCCGAGGATTTAAAACAAGCTGAAGAAAATGGTATTACGTCAATCGATATAATTTGTGTTAACCTTTATCCATTTCCAAAAGTTGTAAACCGAAATGATATTTCCATAGAAGAAAAAATTGAGAATATCGATATCGGGGGACCAACTTTACTTAGAGCAAGTGCAAAGAATTACAAATATGTTTCGGTTCTTACCAGCCCGGATCAGTATGACAGTTTCATAAATGAATTGGCTGCCGGTGAAGTAAGTGAAGAGACGAGAAAGAAATTAGCAGCTGAAGCATTTTCTTACACTTCTTATTACGACACTCTGATCGCAAATTATTTTGATAAAGAATTTAATTTTCCTTTTAAGAACATTCGTCTGAATTATCCCCTAGCAAACGAATTGAGATATGGAGAGAATCCGCATCAGAAAGCTTATCTCTTCGGCGGCTTTAACGAATATTTTGAAATACTTCACGGCAAAGAGGTTTCTTATAACAATATTATCGATCTTGTCGCCGCTGTTGACCTTGTTTACGATCTTGGAGATATTTCGTGTGCGATAATTAAACACACAAATCCGTGCGGCGCTGCGACATCGGATTCAATTTTATCTGCTTATGAAAAAGCACTTTCTTGCGATCCCGTCTCTGCTTTCGGCGGAATTGTTGCATTTAATATTGAGATTGATGAAACAGTTGCAAATAAATTGAATGAGATGTTCCTTGAAATAGTATGTGCACCGTCGTTTACTTCGAAAGCGTTGGAGATATTGAAGACTAAAAAGAACCGTCGGCTGGTAAAAATTTTAAGAGAGCCCGACAAAGATGGCTGGGTGGTCAAAAATGTGCCGGGCGGTTTGATTGTTCAGAATAAAGATAATTCTTCTATCAGCAAAGAAAAGATGAATTTGGTTACGAAAAGAAGTATATCGGAAAAGGAAATTGAAGATCTTATGTTTGCTTGGATTGTCTGCAAACACACGAAGTCGAATACCATTATTTATGCGAAAGATAAGAAAACTTTGGGTGTAGGTGCCGGACAAATGTCGAGAGTCGATTCGGCAAAGATTGCAGCAAACAAAGCAGAAGAATTCGGTCATGATTTAACGGATGCCGTAGCTGCTTCCGATGCGTATTTTCCTTTCCCGGACGGAGTGCTTGAAATTGCATCTCACGGTATCACTTCTATTGTTCAACCGGGCGGTTCTGTGAGGGACCAGGAAGTAATTCAAGCAGCAGAAGAAAAAAATATTTCCATGGTTTTTACCGGAATTAGAAATTTTAAACATTAAGAGGATTTATGGGATTTTTTGATTTGTTCTCAACCGATGTAGCAATAGATCTCGGGACAGCCAATACTTTAATTTATATTAAAGGTAAAGGTATTGTGTTGAACGAACCTTCCATAGTTGCTTTCGATAGGAACAGCAAAAAGATTATTGAACTCGGAAATAAAGCAAAAGAGATGCAGGGTAGAGAGCACCGGGAAATTAGAGTAACAAGACCGATGCGTGACGGCGTTATAGCTGATTTTGAAATAGCAGAAGGTATGATAAGGGCGTTCATAAAGAAAGTTATACCGAATTCAATTGCGAGTAAGAGAATTGTAATTGCCGTGCCGAGTGGGGTTACTGAAGTTGAAAAAAGAGCAGTGAGAGATGCTGCGGAACATGCC
>CAZRIQ010000498.1:0-2180 GCA_964600175.1 uncultured Melioribacter sp.
AGCTGAAAAAACTGATAGTTTATGCATTCCTGCCCCGGTATTAAATGATCTCGGACCCCAAAGTGGGGGTGCTATATTTGTTCCTTGCCCGTCGATACCATGACATCTTATACAAATGCTTTCAAAATCATTTTCACCTTGCTCTATGTTGGGTAAATGTCCGTTATTTAACTTTTTTAGACCTAACCATGGAGCAACTGAATATATTGGTATGCCCTTGGAAATCCAATGATAATAGGCAATAATTGCTTGCATTTCCTTTCCTTCAGGAGGTAAGGGCTTTCCATTCATACTTCTCTGAAAACAGCCCTGTGTACGGTTTACCAAATCAGTAGCATATTTACTCCTTTCCCGGTATATAGGATACTTTGCTGCTACCCCAACGAGAGATAATGTTTCACGTTGCATTCCTCCTTCGAAATGACAACTACGGCATTGAAGGTCATTTCCAATGTATTCCTTGACATAAATTTGTGTGTTCATTAAAATATTATAACCTAAAATAACTGCCTCACGTATGCTCTCAGGTGCATCTTCGGGTTTTGGAGGGTTGAAGATTATTTTTGAAGGTTGTACCATAGCCGTTTTACCTACGCCAGCAATAGAAGTTGGGTTGCCGAAACTTGAAATTTCAGTAAAAATCCAATAATAACCTGTACCGGCTATAATAAGAACAATCGTCAGAACTATAGCCAAAGTGCTCATACGATGATGGTTCATTTTTATGTATTTTTTGTGTTGTTTTGGTAAAATTATTAAAATTCTTGACGAGAAGCAAATACCTTATTCTTTAGATTTTTTTATCAAGATAAAAATAAACTGATGCTAGTGTTTTGGTCTCATTCTATTTGGTCCAAAACAATATCTGCTATTTTTTTGTAACTTGGGGTCAGTTTTAATAGAATCATCCAAGAATAGCCGGTTTGAAGAAAGCTGTTTTTCTTATTATCATCTGGACATCCTTTGTCAGTTCCCTTGGCGCACAACCTTATGTAACGGGTGGTAAGACCCGTTTCCGGTTTGCACAAACTTATATTGGTACTGATAACAGGCTTTTTTTGGGGTATGGATCTGAATCCTTCGCTTTAGATTCGGCTGGCACCCTTCATTCATTTCGGCTAAATAACCAGGATGAGATAAGAATTCTTGTCGGTGGTATACATTTTTGGGGTCATGCCGATTTCTATGTCGCAATCCCGGTTGCATCCTTTGGAAAAAGCGGGTTTACAACGAAGATCGAACTGGGTGCAAAATATTTTCCTTGGAAAATTGAAAGCGGAAAAGTTCGTCCATATATTGGTTCTGAAATTTTAACTGCGGAGTTTAAACAAGGAAACGGTGCTGGTCAACTCCATAACCTCTATCCTTTAATGGCCGGTGCTGTCTATACTTATAAACATCATCTCTTTGAGTTGGGTGTCGGTTATATTTTTAACAACAAGGAAAATTATTACATCAATCCCGAAAGCAGTGAACGGATAAAAACACAACCTTTTTTTGTCTCATTAGGATACAAATTTATGGTAGATCTTACCGTGAAAGAAGAGAAGGATTGGCTAAACGGACGAACGCAGCATGTTACCGATTCACTAATGGCTCATCACCGTTTGAGCGGGTTCACGATTGCAATCGGACCATCCGCTTCTTTTTTCCTGAGAAAATCACCCCACAACAAAGCGACTGCCTCTTATATCGACGATCATAAAATCTCGGATATTTACCTGGAATTCGGCCTTGGATACTATTGGTATAAACCCGACCTGCAATTCAATCTGGCATATAGGAAGGTGAAAAGTACAATAGAAGCTTACAATTTCAAGCAGGAGATAATGCGAGAATCATTAACTTTCGAGGTTTGTAAATTTCTATTTGACTACAACGGATTTGATCCCTATATTGGACCGGCAGTGGGATATGAATGGCTAGACGTCAGGGAACGTGACCAGGCAGGAAATAATTATATGAACCATAAGAAGGGGGTTAAGGTTGGGATCACTTTTGGTTGGGAGATCCGCCCAAACAGGATCATGTTCTTATACTTGCGGACGAACCTGCGCTATTTCCCAAATCTTGCAGTAAACATGAGAGATAACAGGAATGTATATCTCGACCAGATAGAATTCGATTTTTTCCAGTTAGTCTTTTTACCACAACGTATCCGGATCAAGGATTAAATACTT
>CAZRIQ010000499.1:0-2161 GCA_964600175.1 uncultured Melioribacter sp.
CGCGTTCTCCGCTGCATGACGGAGCGGTAATAATTCGTAATGACGTAATTGAAGCGGCAAGATGTACATTACCATTGTCGTCAGTAATGAACGTAGACGGAATAACTCTTGGTATGCGGCATAGGGCTGGGCTCGGAATAAGCGAACAAGCCGACGTTCTAAGCGTTATTGTATCTGAAGAGACAGGAAGTATCTCGGTTGCGGAAGAAGGCAGATTAAAAAGGGGTCTTTCGAAAGAAGCACTTAGAAACTATTTGTGGAACAGTCTGAAGGCGTCGGGTGAAAAAGGTTTTAAGGGTTTCTTTGAGCATATTAAAAAGAGTAATTGATGTATGGCATCGAGGAGACAAAGGAAATTAAGGATTAAGCTGGATACTAACTATAAAGATGCCGGATATTTGATTTTAGATAATAAACTTCAGGATGTCTTTCAAAAAATAAATGATTATTTTCAAAATGATTCGATAGAAAACCTTCACTCGCTTAGGATTTCTATCAGACGATTTAGATATGTAATGGAAATATTCAATGACTGTTACCCAAGAAAATTATTCAAAACTGTTTATGAATCTGCAAAAGCTCTCCAGGATGTTATAGGGGAGGGAAGAGATTTAGATGTTCTCGAACTGAAAGTGAAGGATATCGAAAATGAAATTAAAGCAAGAATACCTAAATATTTCTTCAAGAAAATTGAAAAGGAAAAAATCAGTATCAAACAAAATATTAAGCTGGAATTGATTAAATTTATAAACGATAAGGACGTTAATAAATTTTTTCATAACTAAGCCGGAAAGGATTTAAAATGAAATTAAGATATTTTTCACATTCGGCATTCCAAATTACTACCGGCAAAGGCACATCGATTTTAATTGATCCTTTTTTGGACGGAAACCCTACATCTCCGGTAAAAGAATCGGAAGTCAATGCCGATTATATAGTTTTAACCCATGCACATGGAGATCATATCGGTGACGCGTTAAAAATTGCAAAGCGTTGCGATTCAACTTTTATATGTGTAAATGAGCTGGCAAATTATTGTGCAGGAAAAGGATTCAAAGCTCACAATATGCACATCGGCGGCAGTTTCGGTTTCGAATTTGGAAGAGTTAAATTTACTATTGCACATCACGGTTCTGTAACTCCTGACGGTGTTTACGGAGGAGAACCGGCAGGTGTTCTTCTTTTTATCGACGGTAAAACAGTATATCATTGCGGAGATACCGGTTTATTCTATGACATGAAATTGATCGGTGAAATGAACCCGGTTGATTATATGCTTGTTCCGATTGGCGATAATTTTACAATGGGAATTACCGACGCTGTAAAAGCTGTCGAACTGGCAAATCCAAAGACCGCTATACCAATGCACTATAATACTTTTCCTGTAATTCAAGTCGATCCTAACGAATTCAAGAAAAAGGTTGAGGCATTGGGTAAGAAATGCATCGTTATGGATTATGGTCAGGAAATTGAACTTTAGTTTTCACTCTATAGAAAAAACTACATGGCGAAAAAAATAGTAATAGCAAATCAGAAAGGCGGTGTCGGAAAAACTACAACAGCAATTAACCTTTCGGCATCAATTGCAGCCGCAGAATTTAAGACCTTATTAATCGATATTGATCCGCAGTCAAACTCAACGAGCGGTATCGGCGTTGAAAAACCGGAAAAATCTATTTATGAAGTTTTAATCGGAATAGAAGATGCGGCAGATTGCATTGTCAATACTTATATGCCTTTTCTCGATATTTTGCCGGCAACAATAAATTTGGTAGGTGCCGAAGTTGAAATGGTCAATATGGAAGAAAGGGAATATTTGCTAAAGAAAGCGCTTGAACCGATCAACGATATGTACGATATTATTTTTATTGATTGTCCTCCCTCGCTGGGACTTTTAACATTAAATGCATTGACATATTCGGATTCTGTATTGATCCCCGTTCAATGCGAATATTTTGCTTTAGAAGGTTTGGGTCAGTTGCTTAATACAATCAATATTGTGAAAAGGAATTTAAATACGGAACTTACTATTGAAGGTGTTTTGCTAACCATGTTCGATGTGAGATTAAGGTTGTCGCACCAGGTAGTAAGTGAGGTCAAAAAATATTTCGGGCAGAGAGTTTTTAATACTATAATTCATAGGAATATTAGAATTTCGGAA
>CAZRIQ010000500.1:0-2152 GCA_964600175.1 uncultured Melioribacter sp.
TATAATATTATATTTTTGAATCATTTTGATAAATCTTCAATAGGTATCTTTGATCGGGAGAATTAAGTACGGGATTCATCTTCGGGGGAAGTGGAAAACCGTCCCGCAGCAAGTTGAATTGTCTTTCCGTTTCATAGTATTTATCACCTTCGGAACTAAATGCAACTATTTTTTGAATTAATACAGACGTGCGTAATGAATCGAGAATTGTAAAATTAATTTTGAATGTATCCGGCGTGTCCCAATAAGTATATAACTGCAAACCCTGACCCAAAAAGAATATCTCTTTTACTTTATCGGCCAGACGGTCATACATATAAACGCGTGCGTCAAGTATGTACGGAAATCCCGCGCGCCATCCAATTCCAAGAGCTGTCGAAATAAAACTGTTCTTAAAGTCGTCACTCATGTTGAGATTTATAACTTTTCTTCCCCAACGGCTCCAAATAGTCCCAGA
Source organism: uncultured Melioribacter sp. (assembly GCA_964600175.1). Classification (GTDB taxonomy): domain Bacteria; phylum Bacteroidota; class Ignavibacteria; order Ignavibacteriales; family Melioribacteraceae; genus Pyranulibacter. Next base: position 458 of record CAZRIQ010000500.1, read on the forward strand.
TTTATTTTTTACCAGGTTATAATTGTAAACTGACGGACGACCTTCGTATTTGGCAACGAAAGGCACATTGGAATAAAGATCGAAAACAACGGAATCATTTTTTACAATTTTGTAGCTCCCAATCAAAGAATCTCTAAATAATTTGAAGGCGCGTTCACCGGCACCAAAGTTAGTTGAAAATTTGCCAATAAAGATAGAGTGTTGTTTTGATTTTATCTCCTTCGAGAAAACGGTATCCGCTACATTTTCTGCTAAGAAACTCGTTAGAGAATCGGCTTCAGTTCTCCCTTTGAACTTACCGACCAGGATCGAATAAGGCGAGTTTACCTTTACGCTGTCTACTTTTTGTTCTGTCCTGGAAACGGATTGATCACCCTTTTTGCAAGAAAACAACAATGGAATGAAGATTACAGCAAATAAATACTTTAAGTATTTACGTTTATCCATGTCTTAAAGATAAGAAATACAACCGAAGAAAAAACAAAGATGATTTCAATTTGAAGTCATCCTCTTGGATGGTGATCCCTATGGACTTGTTTTATATAATCTCTATCGACGTGGGTATAGACCTGGGTTGTTGAAATATCCGAATGACCGAGCATCTCTTGAACTGCCCTGAGATCCGCTCCGCCTTCAAGCAAATGGGTAGCAAAAGAATGCCTGAAAATGTGGGGATGGACATCCCGATCGATACCCGCTTCCTTAGCATACCGGTCTACAATTTTCCAAACGCCCATGCGTGAAAGCTTTCCTCCCCTGCTGTTAAGAAACACAAAATTTTGACTCCTGATTTTCTTCTCGAGCAGAGGTCTCGATTTTTTCAAATATTCAGTTATCCATTTAATTGCGCTACTACCGATCGGAACTACTCTTTCTTTCGATCCTTTCCCGAAAACCCGGATTACTTCTTCACTAAAAAACAGATCGCTTATTTTAGTATTGATCAATTCGGAAACACGCAAGCCGCATGAGTAAAACAATTCGAGAAGTGCTTTGTTCCTTAAGCCCAATTTATCATCGGTCGAAGGTGCATCTAATATTTTTTCAACTTCGTTGAATGATAGAACAGTCGGCAACTTTTTCGATTTACGCGCAGAAGACAATTTTTCCGTGGGATTTTTTTCAACATATTGATTCTTGAAAAGAAATTTAAAAAATCCTTTTATTGAGGATAAATACCTCGCGGATGTGGTGCTGTCGATTCCAAGTTTACGCTGAATATTAAAATACTCCGCTATGAACTTGGATGAAATATCGTTTAAATCAGTAATCTTATGATCTTCGGCGTATCGCAAAAACTTTTTTATGTCGTTCGCATATGAATTGACCGTGTTATCCGATAAGTTTTTTTCGAATTTGAGAATTGTTAAATACTCGTCTACGAACTGATTCATTGGGGTTTATCTTCTCAGTATCCGCTAAATATCTTCTTTTGAATTTTCCATTTCAGATTGATTAGGGTACCGGATTCTTTTATGATGTTGACCAACCAGGATGCCTAAAAAAGCTTCTTTAATTTTCTTGATATCCTTAAACGTAACCGGTGAATTATCAAGTTGTCCGTCTTCTATTCTATTCTTAATAAGATTATTAATTATGTTCTCAACCTTCTGAGGATCGGAATCGGTTAAAGACCTTACCGTTGATTCGCATGCGTCTGCAAGCATCACGATAGCAGTTTCCCTCGTATTCGGT
>CAZRIQ010000501.1:0-2147 GCA_964600175.1 uncultured Melioribacter sp.
AACCACACAAATCCACAATACCAAAATAAGAACTAACTGAAGGCCAGCTAAAAGGCGTTGGTTCTCCGATGTAATCAAAGCCCGTCCAGACAAATTCGCCCGCAACCCAGGTGGCATCTTTTACTGCCTTTAGGGTTGATTCAGCTGTATTGCCCCAACTGGGAGCGCATATGTCGTAAGAAGAGCACTGGTTGTTCATGTCCCTTACTACTTTAAGTGTGTCACCATCTTTAACCAGGTTGTATACTCCGCGTGAGCTAACAGCTGAAGAGGTTTCTGAGCCGAACAGTTTTGCCTTTCCTTTATAAGTTTTATAAAATGGCAATGAATAATTAATACCGAATACATCGAGTGGTTTTGAAAATCCACTTTTAACTGCGGCTTCCGGCGTATTACATGCTGAAGTTACTGGTCGTGTGGGATCTTCTATATGACAGATATCTACAAGCCGCTTCGACATTTCGTACGCGTTGGCATTGTCTTGCTCAGGGACTTCGTTGCCGATACTCCATAGAATAACACTAGGATGGTTTTTGTCGCGTCGAATCATATCTTCCAAATCCTTTTCACTCCATTCGTCAAAAAACTGACCATACCCATATTTTGTTTTGTTCCTTATCCATTCGTCGAATGCCTCGTCCATAACCAGGAAACCCATACGGTCACATAAATCCAGCAGTTCAGGTGCGGGCGGATTGTGGCTTGTGCGGATTGCGTTGCAGCCCATGCTCTTCATTATTTCCAACTGACGTTCTATCGCACGTTTGTTCACGGCTGTGCCCAAACTACCCAGGTCGTGATGCAGACACACGCCCCTGATATTGACATGTTTACCGTTTAAGAAAAATCCTTTGTCTGCGGTAAATTCAAAAGTGCGGATTCCGAAAGGAGTATCGTAGGAATCTGCAATGCTACCATTCACAAGAACTTTAGACTTAACGTGGTAAAGGATTGGTTTTTCCAGCGACCATATTTTTGGTTTTGGAATTTTGACAACCTGTTCAAAAGTGTTGATACTGTCTGCTTCTACTTTTTGAATTGAACTACCACCTGCAATTTCGTTTCCTAACTCATCAACGATATTAGTTTCGAGAGTTACCTGCTGTGCAAAATTATTTTGATTCTGTATCTTCGTTTCAATGTGAACTGTCGCTTCGCTTTCAGAAACTTCCGGTGTAGTAACATAAGTTCCCCAGTGCGCAATATGAACAGGGTCAGTCACAGTTAATCGTACATTCCTGTAAATGCCTGCACCGGAATACCAGCGTGAACACGGCTGCTGTACATTGACCCTGACCGCAAGAACATTTTTCTCACCGCCAAATTTCAGATGCTTGGTTAATTCATATTGAAAACTGGAATATCCGTATGGTCTGTTGCCAAGATGAACGCCGTTGATCCAGACATCGCTGTTCATATACACGCCGTCGAACTCAATGAATACATGTTTGTTCTTAATATTTTCAGGCAGTTTAAACTCTTTCCTGTACCAGCCGATACCACCGTCTAAGTAACCACACCCGCTTCCACCCGGACTGGTCGATTCAAAGGGACCTTCAACAACTTTTTCTCCTTCATCATAAATGCCTCCTCCCTGTATACCATCGAACACCCGGACAGCAATACTGTTTTTTCCGCCGTAGTTGATTATTTCATGCGGGACTTTATAATACCGTAAGATATCCCATGCAGTAGTGTATTGCGGTGGGAAAGAACCCATTCCGCCTACTTTTACACCGTTAAAATATGTTTCATCAGCGTCATCAATTTTGCCAACATTAATAAAAATATCTTTCCCTTTTAAATTTGCAGGTACATTTAGCTCTCGTCTATACCAGCCATAAACGTTATCCTTAGTATAGTTAGAACTTTTTTCCCAGGTTGATGGAAGTTGTACAACCTGCCAGGATTTGTCGTCCAAACCGGGATTCTTCCAAAGCGGGTTGTCTCCTTCATTGAATTTCCATTCTCCTTTCACAATATGGAACTCGGGGGTATTGTCCATTTTTGTTTCAGATTGGGGAATCCCTTCAATACTCCAATCATGTGGCAGATCAAGTGATCTCCAATGTGAATCATCAAGTGATGGATTTTGTCCGTCTTTTACGTCTCCAAATTTGAAATGCCATTCCTTAGTAAAAAACTTT
>CAZRIQ010000502.1:0-2132 GCA_964600175.1 uncultured Melioribacter sp.
CGCTTAGTCTTAGGTTATTATTTATAAGTTTGACTGGATTCACCGATTCGATTGTGGTATTAATTACGGATGATAGATTCTTTCTTAAATCCATTGTTGAAGGACTTGTTTTATGATTTTTTCGAGCGTTTATTACAATATTTTCAATAAGATTTAATAAATTTGTCATTGCTAAAATAATTAAAACATCGTTGCAATCATATTTGTCCTTTGTTTTAAGAGATTATTATAAACTATAATACAGGTGCATATATTATGGCTGAACAAACACTCACTACCGAAAAACTTGATCAACTGGCAGTAAATACTATTAGAATATTATGTGCTGAAGGTGTGCAAAAAGCAAATTCCGGTCATCCCGGCATGCCGATGGGAATGGCGGATGTCGCTTATGTTTTATGGGCTAAGTTTTTGAAATTCAATCCGAAAGATCATAACTGGATTAACCGTGATCGATTTGTACTTTCTGCAGGACACGGATCGATACTTCTTTACACAATGTTGTATCTGAATAATTATGAAGTTACGATGGACGACTTGAAATCATTCCGCCAGTTGAACAGCAGGACACCGGGTCACCCTGAGTATGGTTGTTTGCCGGGAGTTGAAACGACAACAGGTCCGTTGGGACAAGGATTTGCAAACGGAATAGGAATGGCGATTGCATCAAGAATGAACGCAGAAAGGTACAATACAAATGATGCGAAGATTTTTGGAGAACATTACATTTATGCAATTGTCAGTGATGGTGATTTGATGGAAGGCGTTGCCTCCGAAGCAGCATCTTACGCAGGTTATTTGGGTTTAGGAAATGTTATTTACCTCTACGATGATAATCATATAACGATAGAAGGTAATACTAATCTTACTTATTCGGAAGATGTCGCAAAAAGGTTTGAAGCTTATGGCTGGCAGACAATCAAAGTAGACGGACGTAATCATAAACAGGTTGAAAATGCAATTCTTGAGGGACAAAAAGAGAAGAACAAACCAACATTGATTCTTGCCAGGACAACTATTGGTTTTGGAAGTCCGAATAAAGCGAACACACCCGGTGTTCATGGTTCACCATTAGGTGAAGAAGAATTACAAAAGACAAAAGAAAATCTTGGCTGGAATTACACAGAAAGTTTTTATGTCCCACCCGAAGTAAAGAAAATTTTTGATGACAGAGTAAATAGCCTGGAGAATGATTATAACTCATGGCAGAAACAATTCAAGGAATGGAAGAATAAAAATCCCGAGCTTTCTAAAAAATATTCTCAAGCGTTGAATAAAGAAATTCCCGGCAATGTTGAATCGCTTTTATTCAGTGACGAGCTATTGAAAGAAAATGCAACCCGTTCTCTTTCAGGTCAAGTGATTCAGAAAATAGCAGAACAGATTCCGTTTGTTGTCGGCGGTTCTGCAGATTTGGCGCCTTCAACAAATACGATAATGAAGAAATATGAAGATATTTCTCGCGGAAAATTTTCCGGGAGAAATTTTCACTTCGGTATTCGTGAACACGGAATGGGGGGAATATTGAACGGGATGTCTCTCTATGGAGGATTAATTCCTTTTGGTGCAACATTTCTGGTTTTCTCAGATTATATGAGGGGCTCGATTAGATTGGCTGCTTTGTCGGGCATTCAAGTAATTTATGTGTTTACACACGACAGTATTTTTCTTGGTGAAGACGGACCCACTCACCAGCCGGTTGAACATTTAGCTGCATTGAGAACAATTCCGAATTTAACCGTTATTCGTCCTGCTGATGGTTATGAAACTGCAGCTGCGTGGTCATTTGCATTAAAACGTAAATCCGGTCCTACTGCTTTAATTTTAACAAGACAAAAAGTTGGAGCAATAAATAGAAACGTTGAGTTTAATTATGAATCGTTTTATAAAGGTGGTTATATAACTCTTAAAGAAAAAGGAAATACACCTGATTTGGTTTTTGCATCAGATGGCTCTGAATTGAGTGTTGCAATGAGTGCGGCAAAATTATTGGAAGATAAATGTTCCGTGCGTGTTATTTCGGTTCCTTCGTTGGATGTTTTGAAAAAACAATCCAAAGAATATTTACAAAATTTAATTCCTGGAAACTCCAAAGTAGTTGTTGTTGAAGCTGCAATTACACAAGGATGGGG
>CAZRIQ010000503.1:0-1678 GCA_964600175.1 uncultured Melioribacter sp.
TCCATCCCGCGCAAAAACAAAATCCGAAGGAGTTAATATAGCCGACTGGGCATACTGAATATCCATGTTTTCGACTTCGGGCAAATTACCAACGGTTCCGGCAATTGCAACAAACACCTGGTTTTCAATACATCTTGCTTGAGCACAATATCGAACACGCAAATAACCTTTTCTTTCATCCGTACAGAAAGGAACAAAAATAATCTGCGCTCCTTTTTCAACGGCTATTCTGCCTAACTCCGGAAATTCAATATCATAACAAATTTGAATTGCAATTTTTGCAACATCAGTTTCAAAGACTTCTATTTCGTTGCCCGGTTCAACACCCCACCATTTTCTTTCATTTGGTGTTATATGAATTTTATACTGCTTATCTATTTCCCCGTTTCTTCTAAAAAGAAAAGAGACGTTGTATAAATGGTCCTCTTCATCTACAAAATGAGAACCGCCGACAATATTGACATTATAATTAACGGAAAGCCTGTTGAACATTTCAAGATATTGAGGTGTAAACGTTGCAAGTTCTCTTGCGGCTAAACCGGGTCTCTTATTATCAATAAAAGAAAGAAGCTGGGTTGTCAGCAACTCCGGAAAAACAACGAAATCACTTTTATAGCCGGATGCAACATCAACAAAATATTCGCACTGACGTGCAAATTCATCAAAGTTGCCGATCTTCCTCATTCTATATTGAACGACACAAATTCTTACCGGGCGCGAGCTTGTAAATCTTTTTTTAGGATGAAGCGAATAATTTAAATTGGTCCACTCCAACAAAGTCGCAAAACCGGCAGATTCTTTATCGCTATCCATGTAACTGGGGATTAATCTTTTTAAAACAAATCCATTTGATAACTGTGTCGTTAGAACAGGATCATAAATTACTTTGCGGGATACTTTGTCAACATATTGTTCTATACTCAATTTTTCTTTTTGCTCATCATAACCGGGTACTCTTCCACCGATAACTATTCTCATTAAATTTTTATCGCGTGCAAGTTCTTTTCTCGCTTCATACAGGCGGCGGGCAAGTTTCATCCCTCTATATTTTGGGTGCACCATAATTTCAATTCCGTAAAGAGTGCCCCCGTTTTCATCATGATTTGTTATAAAGCCTTTATTGCTTATATCGTACCAACTATGTTCATCGTCGTAAATATCAATATCGATTATTAAACTTGACGAGGAGGCTATAATTTTATTACGGTATTCAATTACAATTTGACCTTCCGGAAATATTTTTAGATGGCTTTCAATTTGTTCCTTAGACCACGAAATCATACCCGGGAAACAAAGTTTCTGCAACTCCACCAAAAGGTCATAATCCTCAATCTTAAGGGGTCGAACATTTATTTTCTTCTGAAACAGGTCAAGATTTTTGATTGGCATAAACCGCCTCGCATCATTTTATTAAAATTTATTTTACTAGTATGTTATTAATAATAAATATATTCGTAAAAACATATAGACAATCTATTTTTTCAAGACAAATATTAAAATTGTTTTTTTTGCCATGTGATATTTACTTGGGTTTATATTTATTAAATTGTTTCCACTTTTTTATAATTATTTGATATCTGATTATGAAAAATAAATTCTACAATGATTTTGACCTCGAAAGAATATTCAAAAGCAGGCGAAGAGGCGACTACAGAAACCCTTTTCAAATTGACCGTGA
>CAZRIQ010000503.1:1688-2126 GCA_964600175.1 uncultured Melioribacter sp.
ATAATCCACTCTTCCGAATTCAGGAGATTACAGGGCAAAACACAAGTTTTCCTGCCCGGCGAATACGATTTCTACAGAACACGTCTTACACATTCCATCGAAGTTGCACAGATCGGGAGATCGATCTGCAATTACCTTCTTTCGAAGGAAAAAGAAATTTTAAGTGAAGACTACTTTATCGATCCCGACCTCGTCGAATCGATTTGTCTTGCCCACGATCTTGGTCATCCGCCGTTCGGTCATGCAGGGGAAAGAGTGATCAACAAGCTTATGCATAGTTACGGCGGCTTTGAAGGGAATGCTCAGACACTCCGGCTCGTTGCAGACATTTTTTACCGGGATTACGACGACCGTAAAGGAATGAATCCAACCCGCTCTTTCCTTGATGGAATTCTTAAATACAAAGCAACGTTTCGAGATTTCAAAAACCCGGTTAAT
>CAZRIQ010000504.1:0-2122 GCA_964600175.1 uncultured Melioribacter sp.
TGCGTATTAATAGGTGGAAGGAGATATGGGGGATATTACAAAAGAACAAATATATTATGCTCACTCAAAAGAAGGAAAACCGAAAAGCGAATGGCAGACAATAGAAGAACATACACAAGCGGTAGCCATGTTGGCCAGTAAGTTTGCTCATAAATTCAATGCAAAGAATTGGGGCTTAGTTGTTGGCTTACTGCATGACTTGGGTAAATACCAAACTGAATTTCAAGAGAGAATAAAAGGCAACAAAATACATATCGATCATGCAACGAGTGGTGCCTTATGGGCATTAAAAGGTGGAATACCTCAACAGGCATTTGCAAAAATAATTGCCTACTGCATCGCAGGACATCATACCGGTCTTCCTGATGGAACTTCAGGAACTGATGATACTTGCCTTGAGAGTAAAATTGCTAATGGGAAATTACCTGATTATTTTCCAAAACTGGACTTTACTCCACTTAATATACCGAATGTTTTGAAAAATATCAATAACATATCCAGGCCACCAACCGGATTTAGTACAATGTTCTTCACACGTATGCTTTTCTCATGTCTGAAAGATGCGGACTGTTTAGACACCGAGAGCTTTATGGATCCTGAGAAAACAGATAAAAGAGGTAACTACCCATCTCTTATCACATTAAAGAAAAAATTTGATATATATATGGAACACAAAAAAGCAAATGCTGTCCCCTCTGAAATTAACAGATATCGAAATAAAATTCTTGATGAATGTATTGAAGTATCAAGAAAAAAAGGTGGGCTTTTTTCCCTTACAGTACCCACCGGTGGCGGAAAAACACTTTCTTCCATGGCGTTTGCCTTAAATCATGCCCTTGCAAATAAGCTGGATCGAATTATCTATGTCATCCCATATATCAGTATTATAGAACAAACTGCTATTGAATTTAAGAAAATCTTTGGTAATGAAAATGTTATTGAGCACCATAGTAATATTGCAATACATGATCTCGGTAATGATTATAATAACGAAAAAGAATTACGCCGTCTTCTCGCTACGGAAAACTGGGATGCCCCAATTATTGTAACAACAAATCTTCAGTTCTTTGAATCACTTTTCCATAATAAAACATCAAGGGTGAGAAAAATCCATAATATAGTAAAAAGTGTTATCATTATTGATGAAGCCCAGATGCTTCCCGTTCCTTTTCTTCTGCCGACCATAGAGGCAATTAAGGAATTATCAACAAAATATAATACAAGTATGATTCTATGTACCGCGACACAACCTGCTCTAAATGAAACTGAATTGAAGGGTGGCCTTGAAAATGTAAGAGAAATAGTAAGTAACCCTAAAACTCTTGAAACTGTATTCAAAAGGGTGAATACATATTATATGGGTGAATATTCAGATAGTAAATTAATTGAATCAATAAAATCACATGAGCAGGTATTATGTATTGTGAATACTCGGTCCCATGCACGAAAACTTATAGTTATTCTTGGTGAAGCTGACGGGCATTTTCATTTAAGTGCCCTTATGTGCCCCGAGCATCGTTTTTACGTTCTTGACAGGATTCGAGAAAGGCTTTCGAAAGGACAGAAATGCAGAGTGATAAGCACACAACTTGTTGAAGCAGGAGTAGACATTGATTTCCCGGTTGTATATCGTGCGATTGCTGGGGTCGATTCAATAATACAGTCCGCTGGCAGGTGTAACAGGGAAGGAAAGATTAAATCCGGCGGTAATATTTATATATTTATGCCTGAAACAGGACTTCCACGAGGAGTATTTAAGCAAAACGCGGAGATCACACAAAATGTTCTCAACAATTTCGGAGAAAATTTAATAGATAGTGAAGCAGTTAGGGAATATTTTAATGAATTATACTGGCGAAAAAGTCTTGGTAACAGTCAACAAAATGGTCTTGATGAAGAATCGATACTTACAGCCTGTAGAGAAGGCGAAGCTAAACTTAATTTTCCTTTTAAGACTGTAGCTCAAAAATATAATCTTATTAAAGATATAATGGAATCAATAATAATTCCATATGATGCGAAAGCTATAAAGCTGATTCAAAGATTAAGAAGAGAACAAAAAAAGGGCAATATTTTACGTTCATTACAGAGATATGTAGTACAGGTATACACCCAACAATTC
>CAZRIQ010000505.1:0-2121 GCA_964600175.1 uncultured Melioribacter sp.
CACCGGATCTGAATATTCTTCGTGTTATGGTTACTTCGGTGTACTCCATAGGAAGAATACCAAGGTCGTTTACTAGCGTTAGAGAAACCTCCGACATTCCCATCGGTTTTTTGTTTCGGGTCCCGTTAAAAATAACATTTTCCATTTTATCGCTGCGGAGTATGGTAGATTTCTGTTCGCCGAGCACCCATCTTATTGCATCGACAATGTTGGTTTTACCGCAGCCGTTGGGACCGACTATACCTGTAATTCCCCTAGTAAAATTTATGTTAGTCTTATTGGCAAAAGACTTGAAACCGAATATTTCTAATTTTGATAGATGCAATAACTTTCCTTAAAAGATCATAGAATTATATTGTTTAATGGCATTTGAAATATAATAGAAAGTCGAGTTCGACAGTTGTGTGTAAAGTGAAAAACCGCCGGCAACGACGGCTAAAAATATTATGGTATATATATAGACGAATAAAGGTCTCACGTCGAAAATCACGTAAATCCCTTTCAGAAGTCTTTGAATAAGCCATAACATAAACAATACTAGAAAGATATAAAAGAACTGGTTGAATAAATTTGCCGAAAGAATTTTGTAAAGCATCAGTTCAATAGGGAGTAATAATGTAAAGGGTAGAAAAGCCCAAACCATAGTAAATAATATGCTTTGAAAACTAACCTTGGTCCTTACGAATAGAGAAGCAATTTTAATTATTATACTTAGGACTCCGAATTTTACTATTGCCGCAACAGCAATGTAAATGAATGCATAATTCGGATTCCAGGCAAGAAAACTTATCGAGTCTATAATTCTTGGACTTCCGAAAGCCAAAAGAATTTTTTCCAGAAGGATACTCTGTTTTTCATAAAACAATAATGTAGTAATCAGCAGAGAGAAAGCACCGCTTATAACAAGAACCAAAATCAGTGCGTGCATTCCCGAAAGTATCCTGTGGTCACGAATATCCGAGAAAAAATTGTACGGTCTGAATAAAGCCCTTGTACAGTCTTCCCTAAATCTCCTATTTGTATTTATTAAAGCTGCCATTAAGATTGACAAACCGAGTGCAATTAGTATGAAAGTAATGGGGCTGTCATCTTTTGTGCTTCCGATAGGAATTGTAATTTTATTTTTATTATGAAGTTTTGAGACAACCGCTCGATAAGAGATCAAATTTTGATTTCCATCGTCTATGATTCCAAGTCTGTATTCATTATTGGGAGAATAGCTGTCAAAGAGTGAGTTAAAATCGCCTGTATAATTGAAAATGGAATTTATGACAAACCCTTTCAGCTTGGATGATCTTGTAAAATCAATAATAGTGCTTAGATACTTTGCCTGTGCTTCGTATGAATAATCGTTTAAATAACCGTTTGTGCTTCCTTTGAAATTCGGGTAAGAGGCTTCGCTGATGAATAACTTTGACGAACCCGAGTTTTCAATAAAATTGCTTATTGCATTTTTCTGCTTCTCCGATGGTCCGCCGTATAATTCGATTCCAAGCAGGTCAACGTTTTCATATGTTAACTTTGGAATCCCGACGAAAGAAGCGTAGGTAATTCCTTCCCAATTGTTTTTAATAACACTGTTTATATTTTCGATAAACGAAGAAGTTACATCCGAGTTAGGAAGGAAAGAACTTCCGATTCCTATTGCTGCAACAGACGAGTATTTTGTGTAATTGTTAAGGAAACCATCGAGGTAATATTTGTATCTCAACATAAATCCGTTGTCTTCAAGAATCTCTTCGGGAATTGAATTTACGGGTAATTCTATGAACGCGAATAAACCCAACTTTTGACAAACCTGAAGTGCAAACGGATTGGGAGCGGCTTTTGCAAATCGTACCGTGTTAAAACCGGTCTCTTTAATAAACGATAAATCCGATTCCAATTTATCTGACGACATATTGCTAATCATGTGGTTCGGGTAGTAAGTGGTCCCCTCAAAGAAAAATTTATTACCATTTAGGTAAAATTGATTTTCTCTTTGTTCCAATTTGTAAAATGAAATGAGATGATCGGATTCGTCAATGATTATTCCGTTCTTTAAAAGTAAAAGTTGTACCCGGTAATTATCCGGCGATGAAGGTGACCAAAGTAGAGGTGATTTTACTTCAAGTTGTGTTG
>CAZRIQ010000506.1:0-2110 GCA_964600175.1 uncultured Melioribacter sp.
TTGCAGATAAAGCAAAAGTTAAGGTTAAATCCAGTGTGATAAACGTAAAATTTATAAAAACCGTAAAAACGGCAAAAGGAAGTTATAAATTTCAAGAAAAATTTGTTCAACTGGACGATATAAACAAAATTTCAACTCTTAAATAAAGCGGCAATGCCGCTTTTTTTATTTCTACGTTTTTACTTTCCTTTAAATTTTTAATTTGACTTGAATTCTTTCCTAAATTTATTATCTTGTATTACCTTTTAATGCCTCGGAACTCTACATACTTTTAGTTCTGTCCAATTTACGCTGATTGGAAATAAGCTATTATTAACAAACGGGAGGTGGTAATGAAAAACTATAAGGCGTATAGTCTTCGAAATTACGGCGAGATACCACAGTTAAATAATTTAAGCAAAAGCGAGAAGGAAGCCATAGAAATAGTAGGTAATGTTTTACCTTTCAAAACAAACAACTACGTTATTGACGAGTTGATCGACTGGGGAAATATCCCGGACGACCCGATCTTCACTTTAACATTTCCTCGCAGGGAAATGCTTTCCAATTCACACTACAATCAGGTGGAAGCTCTTCTCAAAAACGGTTATGATAAAAGTACCATTGACGAAGAAATTAATTTAATAAGAATGGGGTTGAACCCTCACCCTGCCGGACAGCGGTACAACATTCCGTCAATTAACGGAATTGAACTGCCCGGTGTACAGCATAAATACAGGGAAACGGTTCTATTCTTTCCGAGCCAGGGACAAACTTGCCATGCTTACTGTACATTTTGTTTCCGCTGGCCACAGTTTGTAGGGATGAACGAGTTAAAATTCGCAATGAAGGAAGTCGAATTGCTCGTAGAGTATTTAAAAGGACACCGCGAAGTAACCGACGTTCTTTTTACCGGCGGCGACCCGATGATAATGAAAACAAAAATATTAAAGACATATATCGAACCGCTGCTTGATGATGAGCTTTGGAACATCCAGACAATCAGGATCGGAACCAAAGCAATCGGTTATTGGCCTTACCGCTTCACAGACGATGACGATGCGGATGATCTCATCCGGTTATTTGAAAAAGTTGTCAAAAGCGGAAAAAACTTGGCTATGATGGCTCACTTCAACCACCCGGTAGAATTACAAACAAAAGCTGCGCAAGAAGCAATTAGAAGAATCCGGACAACCGGCGGGCAGATAAGAACACAATCGCCAATTCTTAAAAACATAAACGACTTGGCGGAAACATGGGCTGAAATGTGGCGTCTCCAGGTAAATAATAATTGTATTCCTTACTATATGTTTGTTGCGCGTGATACCGGCGCACAGGAATTTTTCGGAGTTACCCTCGATAGAGCCTGGAATATTTTCAGAGAAGCTTATCAAAGTGTGAGCGGCGTTTGCCGTACTGTGAGGGGACCAAGCATGAGTACAACACCGGGGAAAATCCAGGTACTTGGTGTAGAAGAAGTAAACGATGAAAAAGTATTCGTGATGAGATTTTTACAGGGTAGAAATCCTGATTGGGTTGCTCGCCCATTCTTTGCAAAATATGATGAGGATGCAATTTGGCTGGACGACTTAAAACCCGCTTTCAATGAAGATAAATTCTTCTTCGAAGAAGAGCTTGAAGATATATTTAATGAACATGTTTACGATGACGAGTTTGATAATTTTGAATGATATAAAAGTTTGGTGCTTTTTCTATACTTAAATTGTTTCTCTCTTTATCTCTGAAATTAGATATATTTACAAGTGATAAAAAAGCGTTGTAAAAAATGTTAGATACAAAGGATTTGGAACATATTAAAATTCTAAAGAGTATTCTCAAGCAGAAGCTCGGGGATTTAGTAGAGAATATTTTATGCTACGGTTCAAGGGTCTATAATCAAAAAAAGGATTCCGATTTTGACATTATAATAATTACATCGCAACGTGTCGATTGGATAAAAAGGAGTCAAATATTCGATACAATTTTTACTTACGCCTTGGAAAATGATATTGTATTCGATACGAAATATTTCACAAACGAGGAAATCAACCATACCCATAAAAATATGCCCTTCATTAGAAATATAGTATCATACGGAATCACTGTATGAGTTCTAAAAATAATCTTTTAT
>CAZRIQ010000507.1:0-2108 GCA_964600175.1 uncultured Melioribacter sp.
TGATAACAAGATGTTATTTTACTACAAGAGGGAAGAATCAAAATCAATATACTTAAAAATCCGAGAAACAATCTTTTATTATCCAGCTTAGCAAATTCCTGTACGGGAGGATGTTTCACCTTAATAATAAAATTCAATATAATCGCCCAGAAAAGCCATCCGCTCCATCCAATATCTAAGTTCATCTCAAAGAATGAATCCAGCATTCCGGTAACTCCCAATACAACAAGAAGAACCATTGAAACAGTTGCAACTATTTCATGAACCTTTTTCCCGAACATGCTGAAAATAATATGACCGCCGTCCAATTGCCCTACGGGAATCATATTCATTGCCGTAACAAAAAGACCAAACCACCCAACGCACAGGTAAGGATAATGATAAATCTCGGACATCGGTGGCACAAACTCACTTGAATTTGTAAATATTTTTTCGAGCCAGTTGAAAAGGATCGTGTTCCCGAATATCAGGTTGACGCCTCCCTTTCCATAATTCGGCGAGAAATAATCCGGGTGAATCGAAAGAATATAATTAACCGACGGCAAATGAGTAAAACCGTAAATCAATACAATCAAGCAAGCAACGAATCCCGCAAGAGGACCATAGATGCCGATATCAAACATTGTTTTGTTATCGCGAATAGCCGATTTTGTTTTTATTACGGCGCCCATAGTCCCGAAATTGAAGAAGCCGGCAATCGGCGGAAAAGGAATAAAAAACGGAAGCGTTGCTTTAACTTTGTGATACATCGCCGCAAAGTAATGTCCAAATTCATGACAGCCGAGAATGAAGAGAATGGAAAATGCGTACGGCAATCCTTTGACAAGTGTACTAAACTCATACGGTCCCATGCTGTTGGTTGTCCATTCCATACCGGCAATAGTTGTTGTAATAAATGTTACCACGAAAAGAATGATATGAATCAAGTAAGAATTTTTCTTCTTTGTAGGAACATCAACACTTACTTCCGGTGACGTAAAAGGATCTTGCATATTATAAGTCCAGGTTTATGCCGATTGCAGAATAGTTTTTGTTGATATCGAAGTACTCGCCGTGAAAACTTTTGCCGTTGTAATAATTGTAATACAAGCTCAAGCCCTTACCGTTCGGTTTTCCAAATTTTATCCCGGCAATGAACGAATTGTTAGCTGTGTACTTATCGAGGTGTATCAGTTTCAAATCATAACCGATAAAAGGAACAAACAAACCCAACTGGTGCCGGGTTAAATAGTAATCGAAACCGAACTGGTAGTTATCTTTTTTGATCCACTTCGGATCGACATGAAATAGATAAGTAAATCCGAAATAAAATCTGAGATCGCACAATTTATAATAAGTCATAATCTCAACGAATTCCCGGCTGTAAACACGAGGATTCAGCCTATCTTTCCATTGCTGCGTTGTCCCGTCGTAATGCCCGTCTGTAAAATGGGCACTGATGTGACTAATCCGCGTACGAATTCCGTACTCATTGTTTTCTTCAACTTTTTTATAACAAAAATTTATTCCGAATAAATAATCAACAGCATCGACCGGAAAATGAAAATCTTTCTCACCTCTCAATAGAGTATATGTAAATAAGTCACCACCGATTGAAACAGTTTGGTTTTCAATCAATTCCCTTCTGAAGAGATCGATAGAGTTACCAATATCAAGATCGAGTTCGTTTTTACTGAGCCGGAAAGAGAAACCGAGTTTCGGTTCAAGAGTGTTGGCGGCAAAAGGCTGAATTGTAAGATCATCCGGGAAAAATTCAGATTTGTCTTGAGAATAGACTAAGCTTGTTAAGAAAAGAAAAACGATAAACGATTTTTTCAGCATTATTCAAAAATATTTTTGGTAATTAAAATTGTCTTCCCTTCCACATTACTTTCCTATTGGGAAGCACAACGAACGGAAGAATTAAAACATACAAAACAAAATATAATTCGAAAGCCGCAAAGTGGAGCACTTTTAATTTCAAACCGAGTTTCCTAAAAACCGGCTGAACAAAAAAGTAGTCCAAAATGATTTTCGCTAAGGTTAAATATAAAGAGAGCGGTGTGAAAATAAAAGGCATAATAACCATTGCCGCATTAGTAATGTAACCGAATACCAAAGCGGAATAA
>CAZRIQ010000508.1:0-2098 GCA_964600175.1 uncultured Melioribacter sp.
TTTCTATAGTCCGGAGTTTTAACCGTCACTTAGGCTGGTTTTCCAATTTCTTCTTTAAAACTTCTTCAGGTGTCAATCCTAAATTTTCTTTTTCCAATTTTGCCGATTCGGCAAGCTCACCGTTGGGATATTTCTGAAGATAAAGATCGTAAGTCGTTCTTGCGGAGTCGATCTGGTTCAATTCATTTGCCTGGATGAATCCAATCATGAAAAGAGCTTTCTGTCCGTCCGGCTTATCGCCGTAATCATTATAAACTTTCTTGTAATACTCAATTGCTTTATGAAGAGATGCTTCCCTGCTCAAACCCGGTATAAGCTGACTTTGATAAATCTTTCCACATGCAAACAAAGCCTGCGGCGCCAGGTCGCTGCCCGAATGATGTTCCGCAAGCGCTTCGTAGTTTTTGACCGCTTCGGTATAATTCTTCTCGTCTAAATTCTTTTTAGCAAGGTCGAAATATTCTTTATCACTTTTTGAACTGCACGCCGTTATAAAAACAAATGCCAATAAAATTAAAGGATACCTGCGCATGGAATCGTTTCCCTTATTTGGTTTATTAACGAAACTAAAATAAGATTAAAAAGCTTACTGTGAAATGGAATTAGTAAGGATAATGTGTAATCCTATCTTTGCCGAAAATCAATTTTAACGAATCGCCTTTCCCGGACGATAATTTTCTGCCGATTGATTCCAATTGAAGCGTAAGGAGGGTTTTAACACTGTTCGGATCTTCTTTTATTGTATTCCTATTCGGATAGAATTCATAGCTATCGCGGTATTGAAGCGGTGTAAAATCGGGCATAATTACGTTAGCGCCGGAAGTCAGACTCTTGATTCTTCCGCCTTCATCAATTGTTGCGAGAGCAGTAGTTGCCGGGATGTGAACATTTTTAAGAACAATCCTCGCAACGGCCATAGTTTTCAGAGTCAGTTCAATACTTCCCGTTCTTCTATTTTGATAAGGTGTACCCGGCGCAGGAATAAATGGTCCGAATGCTGCCATGTCGAGATTGAGTTTGCTGCACAAAATAATATCGTCGGCAATATCTTCTTCGGTCTGAAGCGGAAGCCCGATAATATTCCCGGATCCGATCTGGTAACCCAATGTCTTCAGAGCTTCCAGGTGAGTCAGCCGTTCGTTTAAGTTATGTTCCTTACGATATATAGAATAAAGTCTTGGGTTTGCAGTTTCATGTTTGAGCAAGTACCGATCTGCGCCCGCCAATTTCCAAGTGCTGTATTCCTCAAAACCTCTTTCGCCCATGCATAATGTTATCGCTACATCAGAATACTGCTTAATGTGATAAATAATGTAGGAGATCAAATCGGTATCGTAATAGCTGTCTTCGCCTGACTGAAGTACAATGGTATAGATTCCTAAATTTGAAATCTGCTTGGAAGTCTCGATGATTTCCTCCGGCGACATCCGGTACCTTTGGATTTTCAAATTCTCTTTGCGAAGTCCGCAATAGAGGCAGTCCTGTTCACAATAATTTGAAAACTCTATAATGCCGCGTAAATCTACATCATCGCCGCAATGATTTGCACGTACTTCATCGGCGCGCCTAATTAACTTTTGCAGATCGGATTTTTCTTTCAGCTTCAACAAAAAGATGATCTCTTCCCTGCTCAATTTCTCTTTATACAATATCTCTTCTAAACGCATCCCTTTCCTGTGAGTTAACACAAGATTTATCAAACAATTAGCATACCACCCACGATATAGCCGGAAAAACTTTGAAAATGGTCTATTTCGCCAGCAATTTCTTAAAAAAGAGAATCGGCTTATAAACGAATTCTATAATGAAAGCAATTGAGGATGTGATGTTCCCGGTATGGCGGTGGGTGAAGCTTCATATTATTGATCCTCTACGAGGATCCATTACAAATCATTATTCTTTTTATCTACAATAATTAGACATCTACGATGTCTCCTTAACAAAGAATATTCACCTTAAACAATGAGAAAGTGTTTCTCTATCTTTTATGGGAATTCAACAACCATTGAACTATATAATGCGATTCGTTTTCGTATAACCTCGTAGAGGTTATATTATTGTAACAACACAAGACAACCAAAACAATATTAATCCTCGT
>CAZRIQ010000509.1:0-2096 GCA_964600175.1 uncultured Melioribacter sp.
TTGTAGAAAATGATTTTAATCCGAATGCTTCACCAAGCTTGCGGAAATCGGGATTGCTGTCTCCGAGATCTGTGAAACTGTATTTTTCTGCATGGAATAATTCCTGCCATTGCCTAACCATTCCAAGAAAACTATTATTGATAATAATAAATTTTACAGGAAGCTTATTGTAAACCGCAGTAATTAATTCCTGCATATTCATCTGGAAACCGCCATCTCCGCTTATTGAAATTACAGGTCTGTCCTTTATGCCAAACGCGGCTCCAATTGCAGCAGGAACAGAAAATCCCATTGTTCCCAATCCTCCACTTGTAATGTGAGAGCGCGGGTGGTTAAATTTATAAAATTGTGCTGTCCACATTTGATGCTGACCAACATCAGTTACAATAACAGCTTCTCCCTTTGTAAACTCATTAAGACGATCAAGTACATATTGAGTTCTAAGTTTGCCGTCATTGTTTTCATAAGTTAATGGACATTCATCTTTCCATTTTTCTATTTGTTCCCACCAATCATTGAGATCGGGAGGGGTATTAATTTCAGCAGCAAGTTCAGCAAGAACATGTTTTACATCTCCAACGATGGGTAGATCAACTATTACATTCTTGTCTATACAGGTGGGATCAATATCAACATGAATTTTATAGGCACTAGGTGCAAATGCATCGACTTTACCCGTTACTCTATCATCAAACCTTGCCCCTAGCGAAACAAGGACATCGCAATTATTAACTGCCTGGTTTGCCCAGTAAGTTCCGTGCATTCCAAGCATTCCAAGTGATTGTGGTTCAGTCATTGGAAAAGCACCGAGTCCTTGAAGTGTCATGGTTATAGGAATATTATTTTCTCTTGCTAAAAGTTTTAATTCGCGGTTACCGCCGGACATAATAACTCCGCCACCAACATAAAATAAAAGACGTTTAGCATTCTTTATTATATCAGCAGCCTTTTTAATTTGATTCTGATGTCCTAAAACAGTTGGCTTGTAACCGCGTAATTCAATTTTGTCAGGATATTCGAATTCACAAAGAGAATTAATAACATCTTTAGGAAGATCGACGAGAACAGGTCCTGGTCTTCCGGTATTTGCAATGAAGAATGCTTTCTTAATTATTGTTGCCAATTCGTGTACATCTCTTACAAGAAAATTGTGTTTTGTAATTGGTCTGGTAATTCCAACTATATCCGCCTCCTGGAAAGCATCATTTCCAATCATATTAGTTGGGACCTGACCTGTGAAAACAACAATAGGAACAGAGTCCATATATGCATCCGCAATTCCGGTAACCGTATTTGTAGCACCCGGACCGGATGTTACAAGCACAACGCCGGTTTTACCTGTAGCCTTTGCATAACCTTCAGCCATATGAGTTGCGCCTTGCTCGTGACGTACAAGAATATGCTTCAGGAAGTCCACATCATATAATTTTTCATACAGCTTTAGTACAGCTCCGCCCGGATAACCGAAAACAACTTCTACTTTTTCGTGTTTCAGGCATTCAAAAAATATTTCTGCTCCTGATAAAAAGGGTTTATGTCCTTTCATACTGTTTCCTTTCTCGTTACTTTGGTTCCTGGTATTTTTACTATTGCTCCAGTGTTTGCCGACGTTACCATTTGTGTATATCTGCCGAGGTATCCTTTTGTGATTTTAGGCTCAAAATCGGGAAGCAAATCAAGCCTTGCATTGATCTCTTCATCACTAAGGTTTACTGATAATTTCTTATTTGGAATATCTATTGTTATAAGATCGTCGTTTTGTAAGGCGGCAATAGGTCCCTTCTCTGCAGCCTCTGGAGAAACGTGTCCGATACAAGCTCCTCTTGTTCCGCCGGAAAATCTTCCGTCAGTTATTAATGCAACTTTATCACCAAGTCCCATTCCCACAATCGCGCTTGTAGGAGATAACATTTCAGGCATCCCGGGTCCCCCTTTCGGTCCTTCATATCTAATAACAACAACATCACCCGGTTTAATTTCCTTATTTGAAATTCCTTTTAAAACTTCATCCTGAGAATTATAAATTTTTGCGGGACCGGTATGGACAAGCATTGAAGGTTCAACTGCAGCGGTTTTTACTATTGAACCATCCGGAG
>CAZRIQ010000510.1:0-2092 GCA_964600175.1 uncultured Melioribacter sp.
GAAGTAGCAATCAGTCTTGGTGTGGTTTCCGCTGCTGTGTTAGTATTTTTATATGCAGTTGAGCAGTTTCATATTTGGGAAGAACAACCGCGGCATCCGGAATCATTGGCTCATACCCCCCCCTCATTTGATTATGCATCGGCCGTGTGGCTTGGCAGCCCAGGTATTGCCGCATTATCTAAGTATTCTCTGGCATTTGTTTTAAGTTTTGCTATTGGAATGGCATTAATGCCGGGCCGCCAGGTACGCGGGGCGGGAATCGAAGACATCACCGTTCGTCCGGCTAATGGTAAGGATACCTTGCAAATAAATGGAAACCGGGACGACTACGGTGTTGAATTTCCACATAAAGAACATATAGAAAGAATTGGTAAAGATAAATGTATAGAATGTCATCATCTGAATCTTCCCAGGTGTGATAACAACAGTTGTTGGGAGTGTCATACGAGCATGTACAAAGCTGTTGATTTTTTTAAACATGATTGGCATAGCTCGGATACTGGTGGAAATATAAAATGTGTAGAATGTCATACACCGGGACAAACCAGGAATGCTAAATCAGCCAAAAAGTGCATTGACTGTCATTTGAACTACAAATTTTCCTCAGATAAAAATATTTCGGCGAAAAAATATTATGCCCTATCCTATACAGATGCTCTACACAAATTATGTGTAACTTGTCATATAATTCAATCGGCTGAATTGAAGGATAAACCGAATTTGGCAGAATGCGCAACCTGCCATGGATCAGAATTGCCACAAAAAATAGAACAAAACCTGAAATGGAATATTACTATTCACGATTATAACCGGGTGATTCTTCCTGTCGTTGATTCTGTTAAAATTCAGAGAAATAAAATACCGATGGATGTGAAAAAATAAATACAAAGGACCGAAAACCTAACATAGATTTGAGCACAATTAATGACGTCTACAAAAAAATCTGATAAAATTAAATATCTGTCAGGAACTATGAACAACAAAATTCTTCACGAACTTTTTGAGCAAGTTCCTTTTAATGTGGCCGTTATTGATCGTGAATTTAATATTGTTCAGGCGAATAATAATTTTATGGAATATTTCGGCAATTGGCGGGACAAAAAATGTTATGCGGTCTATAAAAAACTTAAAAAACCTTGCCAGAATTGTCCGGCCGTTGAGGTGTTTAAGACAGGTAAGGCGCTTGTCGCTGATGCTGTCGGTATCGATAAATTCGGACGAAAATCACACTATGTCGGACATGTTCTTCCTGTTAAAAACAAGGAAGATAGCGAAGTGGATTTTGTAATGGAGATGACCCGTGCAGTTACTGAGACCGACCGCTGGCAGCAGCAATACCAAATCCTTTTTGACAGAGTTCCATGCTATATTACGGTCATTGGGGAGGATTATCGCATCGTTAGAGCGAATGAATCTTTTCGTGAAAATTTCGGTGATGTTCTCGGACAACATTGTTACAAGGTCTATAAACGAAGGGATACTAAATGCGCAAATTGTCCTGCCGCCAAAACGTTTAAGGATGGTAAGGTTCATCGTTCTACACAACGTGGTATCGGTAAACGCGGACAGGAAATTGATTATTCGGTTTCCACATCGGCCCTTATGCGCGGTGGTGAGAACGTAGCACATGTAATTGAAATATCAGATGATATTACGTTATTAAGACAATTAGAAAATAAAATTATTGAGGCAGAGCGTCTTAGTGCGGTTGGACAAACAGTTGCCGGTTTAGCGCATAGTATCAAAAATATGCTGATGGGGCTCGAAGGCGGGATGTATATGGTCGATGTCGGTCTTAAGAAAGGTGATGCAGACAGAATAGTTAAAGGATGGGATATACTCCAACGTAACTTCGAAAAGACAACCGCCTTGGTTAAAGATTTTCTAAGTTTTTCCAAAGGCCGTTTGCCGGAGTTGCAATTAGTAGAACCAAATAAACTGGTCCAGAATATTATTGACCTGTATCGTGATACGGCCAGACAGCAAGGCGTTGGGTTAAAATTTGAAGCGGACACGACAATCAAACCGGCCTTTCTTGATCCAAATGGAATGGAAACCTGTCTGACCAATATTATTTCTAATGGTATTGACG
>CAZRIQ010000511.1:0-2091 GCA_964600175.1 uncultured Melioribacter sp.
TTGTTTGCCGATGCACTTGGTTATACTATTGGTGCTTCCGGCGCGGTATTCGGTGTAATGATTGCGTTCGGTATGTTCTTCCCGGATCGTTACATTTATATTTATTTTTTAATCCCCGTCAAAGCTAAATACCTGATTGCTTTTTTAGTTATACTGGAATTCGTTTCGGTTGGCGACCAGAGTATTATTGCCCACTTTGCCCATATTGGAGGTGCCTTAACCGGTTTCATTTTTATTCTTTTGGATCGGCGAAATAATTACAACTTCGATAGAATGTTTAACAGAGTTAAAAACACAACAAGCGAAGTGAGATCATCTTTCGGTAGGAGAAAGAACGGCAGCCATGATTATAAGGGCAATGTTCAGGATGCCCAATTTTACGATGTTGATGGCAGCGGCGAAGAGAAAATTACCCAGGAAGAAATCGATAGAATTTTGGATAAAATAAGTCAAAGCGGTTATCAAAATTTAAGTGAACGTGAAAAAAGAATTCTATTTGAAGTTAGCAAAAAGAAATAGTCTGTCCATATTAGTTCTTAATTTCTGTCTAATTTCTTTTTTATCGTTTTCCGGTTGTTCCGATAAAAAAGGGTACGACGATAAAACGCTCGCCAAAATTTACGTTGAAAACCTTATAGCTCAAGAAAAATATGAAGAAGATAAAGATTCTCTGATGATTGCCCGAAACAAAATTTTTACAGAGAGTGGGATTACCAAGGATGAATTTGAAAATGCCATGAAATCTTTTGGCAATGATAGAGAAAGATGGGCTGCATTTTTCAAAGAGGCTAATTCATATTTGCATGAACGTCAAAAAACAAAAGCGTTCTAACCTTGCTTATGTTTTGCTAAAGCAATTCTGATTTTGCCGTAGCTGATATTGTTTGGCAAAGAATTTTTCAATTCTTTCAAATCCGCTACACCTTCCGAGATTTTCTTATTTATCAATTCCAGTTCGTCTTTTTTTATAAGAGATGCTATATCTGTCTCGGGTATTAATTCTATTATCGATTCGATTTGCATTGATACGACTGCTTCCGGCAGTTTGATCAATTTGGAAATATCTTCCAACAAATATTTTTTGCTGACAAGTTCGTAAACCTGTTTAATGTTTTGAGGAAGGTTTTCCCTGCTTAACATTTTATCCGTAGCTTTGTCCTGTTGAAATTCCTTTATAACAGCTAAAAAGTCTTCGCCGGTTTTGTTGAACATTCTAACGGAAAAATTTTTTATTGAAAATAATTCCGATGGCGTCTTCGGTTTTTGTCGTGCTATTTCTCTTAGAATTTCATCCGTACAAATCATGTTCGGGGGCTGGTTGAATTTTTCCGAAGCTTCTTTTCTTACAATCCGTAATTTGTTGAATAATTCGAGATCGCTCTCGTAGTCGTGCACACTTTCATCTGAATTGATGTTGGGTTGCTGTTTATCAGTATTTTCAATAGCCGGAACGGTCAAGTAACCTTTCTCGTTTTTAACTGTACCGGCGTTTATGAGATTGCCTAAAGCTGTTTTAAGTTCGTTTTCGTTGAAGTGCTTACAGCTCCCGAAAGTTGATATTTTTATATGCACAGCATTTTTAGAAACACCTCTAAGAACCTTTATAAGATGTGTGCTGCTGATTCTTTTGTTAATTTCTATGAGCGTCTTAAGAACAATTTCTTGTAGGTAATCAGACTTTATTTCATCGGCTGATTCTTTACTTGTACAATTATCACATTTGCCGCATTTATAATTTTCAGCTTCCTCTCCGAAATAATTAATTATAAATTTGAACCTGCATTCTTTCGAATAAACAAAATCAACTATCTGCCGGAGTTTCCCTCTGGCATTTGCAATCAAAGAATTTGCTTGATTAAGCTTTAGCTCAAGACTTTCGACTTTTACCCTTTGTTTCAAAAAAAGAACTTGTTGTATATACGTGTATGTTTTGCTTATCAATATGAATAATGCGGTTACTTATACAATCAAGTGTTAGCAATATAAAAAGAGCAAAAGACATAAAAATACACATAGCCATTGGAATATATTCACCCTTTGTCCAAGTAAACCAAGCAATGCCAAGAGGAATTAAAAGCATTACAAAAACAG
>CAZRIQ010000512.1:0-2090 GCA_964600175.1 uncultured Melioribacter sp.
CAAATTGTAATCGAGACCGATAATAGAACTGAAAGCATTATCTATACTATTAAGTGCGGCACTATAATTACCGGCTTCTTTATTGAATAGTATTTTTGCAAGAACTTTTACAAGCTGTTCTATCATCCGCATCAGATAATCTTGACGTATCATAACGACCTAATATTTATAGTCTACTCTAAGAAAACTACCGGCTTGGGATTTAGAAACTGCTGCGTTACCATTTTAATTTTGCTTATAATTCCCCTGTTTTTTCAACAGTTTTTTATCCGACGCAATAAAATAATTTATTTTAGAACACTCCAGTTGTCTGCTTGTTTTTATAAACCGTTGTCCGTAGGACTCCTTCGGAGAAACGGTTACAAAACAATGTTTTTGGGTTTCATTAACCCGCAGCTTTGGCATAGCCATCCCTTCGGGAAAGGATTTGTTTCAGAATTAAAGATTGTAGCTCTCTGCGTTCTTTGCGACTTTTTCGCGTACTTTGCGGTTAAACAAAATCCTTTTTTAACGCAAAGAGCGCAAAGTTTATCGCAAAGTTCACAAAGAAAAATCAAATTTTGTATCACTCTCAGTGAACAGGTTTAATCTTTCTTAAATGTTTGATGTGATGATCCGTATGCCAAATCAGAAACTCCGTTAATTCTTTCATCGTCATAATCCCGCGTCTCGAATGAACCCCTTGCTTTGCGCCGGATTTTTTCAAATGCATGGAAACTAATTCTATAATTGATTCCCTGGTTATCACAAATAGTTTCTTTGCCAGATCAATGTCCTGTGCCATATAATTAAGTTTCTTCTGCCAATTGTCCTCCTCGAAATACCATAATATAGGATTCTCTTCGGAAACTACTCTTCTCAGTCTATCATAAGAGACAGTCTCGGCATCTTTTAAATGAATCAATACTTCTTTACCTGTCCAACCACCTTTCCGGTATCCGCCTTTATAGATTTCCTTTTTGTCAAAGAACTTATCAACTACTTCCTTTTGTTTGATTAATTGAGATATGTATTCCATGATTTCTCTCCCTTTTGCATAACAGCATTGCTGTTAACAATTGCCTCTATCAAAACTACCGGTTTAGGATTTAAAAACTGCTGCGCTCCCATTTTAATTTTGTTCGCAATTCCCCCGCTCTTTGTAAGGTAAGTTTATCAACCCAGCAGATCGGTTTATTCGGAGTAATGAGAAGTATAATTGTCGAGCAGATTTCTGATTACTTTTTGGTATTGACTGCCGTGTTTACGGGCTATCTCTTTAAAAAACTTAATACTCGATCTGCTCAAATTAAGTGTGACTTTTACCGTATCTTCTTTAAAAACCAAGTCTTCCGGTTTGGGTAAAAAGTCTTTTACAACTTCTACTTCCCCGATTTTCTCATTACTATATTTTATTTTCTTTTTCATATATCTGTTTTCCTTTCCGCCAGTATCCGGCTCCTATAATTCTAATTGTGTTGTTTCTATAAGTAAAACGAACTGTAACAATATTCTCGGCTATTTTTCCAAAACAATAAAACCTTTCTTCGCTTTCACTATGTTCCAAATCCCTCGCTATTATTCTTTGGGGATCCGAGAAAGCATATTGAGCTTCTTCAAAGGAAATATTGTGCTTTTTCCAATTAAGTGCGTTTTTATTCTCATCCCATTCAAACGAACTGGTTTTAGACGAATCCATGTCTCTATTTCTCTGCTCAAATATACATACATTTATATGGCTTTTCAACCATATTCGTTTTCGGTTTTATCTTACTCGCCTATTAACTTGTAGAATTTGGGAAGTTTGGTTCTTATATCGGGAGTTATTTCATCCTGTAGAATATTTAGGATTTCCTTCACATCCGGATAATAACTGTTTAAGTCTATCTCAACATTTTTATTATTTAGAATCCCCTCTAAATATAAGCTTAATGCCTTTTGATAATTATAATGAAGTTCCGAATCTTCACTGCCGGTTAGTTCCAATATATCCGACTTCTCTTTTATCAGTTTTGCCGCAACAATACATTTTATACTGAATGTCGGATCATCCTTAGCCCTTCCTAACAATAATTTTATATCATCCGCCGATAGTTCGTTCAGCAGGTTGT
>CAZRIQ010000513.1:0-2090 GCA_964600175.1 uncultured Melioribacter sp.
CAATCATTACAAAAATATTTTGTGCCAATTTGAGTTTATCAATAGCTGCTTGCGAAAATCCTAACTTGCCACTCCGGTGAATCGTGGCTTTTACTACTCCCTGTGAAATGGTTGGTTTCCAAAAATTTATTTCCATATTATAATTCTCCTTATTTTATGGAGCAAATATATAATTTTATATATGTAAATACAAATATTTATTTTATTGTCTTATTTGTGTGCCGATATGTGTGTCCCCTTGTTTGTGCTTTTTGAAGTTATTAATAGTGGAAAGTTACTAAAACGGTGAATTTTGTAAAGAAATGAATAACTTATAAGTAAAAAACCGCAGAAGATTTTCCTGCGGTTTCGCTTAATTTGCTGTCACATTTCGTCTTCGAAACAAATGCAGATCCTTAAACAGGTTCGAGATGACTCTTATTATCTGTTCACAGCAACTTCAGCTTTGTGGAATTCAAGCTTTCCGGCATTGCTGCTGGTTACTTTAATTGTATCGCCATCATTAAAGTTCCCCATCAACAACTCCTGCGATAATGGGTTAGTGAGATACTTTTGTATTGTGCGCTTCAATGGTCTTGCACCAAAAGTTACATCGTATCCAAGCTTTGCAAGCCAGTCTTTTGCTTCATCATCAACATCGAGAATAATCTCTTTATCCTTAAGGAGCTTTTGTACGTGCCGTATTTGTATATCGACAATCTTTCTTATTTCATTTTTTGTTAAAGGCTTAAAGAGTACAACTTCATCAATCCTGTTTAAGAACTCAGGACGGATAGTTTTTCTTAAGAGATCATTCAGTTTATATCTCAGGTCGTCCATTATTGCATCAACTTTATTCTCGTCAAGATCCTGAAGCCGTTCCTGTATTAAATGAGAGCCAAGGTTCGATGTCATTATAATTATCGTGTTCTTAAAGTTTACAGTGCGTCCCTGGTTGTCGGTCAAACGTCCGTCATCGAGAACCTGCAACAAAACATTAAACACATCGGAATGAGCTTTTTCAATTTCATCGAGCAGTACAACAGAGTAAGGTCTTCTGCGGACTGCTTCGGTTAATTGTCCACCTTCTTCATATCCAACATATCCGGGAGGCGCGCCGATCAATCTCGAGACAGAGAATTTTTCCATATACTCGGACATATCAATTCTTACCATTGCGCGCTCATCATCAAAAAGATATTCTGCAAGAGCACGTGCGAGTTCTGTTTTACCAACACCGGTTGTACCCAAAAAGATGAACGAACCTATCGGTCGGTTAGCATCCTGTAAACCTGTCCGCGATCTTCTTATTGCATTTGCAACTGCAGAAACAGCTTCATCCTGCCCTACAATCCTGCTATGCAATTCTTCTTCAAGCCTGAGAAGTTTTGCTCTTTCTCCTTCAAGCATTCTGCTTACAGGGATTCCGGTCCATTTGGATACAACTTCTGCAATATCCTCAGCATCCACTTCTTCCTTCAGCATCTTCTGAGATTTCTGAACTTCTGCAAGCTGTTTTGTTTCTTCTTTCAATTGCTTTTCAAGCGATGCAATTTTTCCATAGCGAAGCTCTGCAACTTTACCGAGATCACCTTCGCGTTCATATTTTTCTGCAAGAGTTTTTGTGTTATCAATTTCACTTTTCATAGTGCGAATCTTCTGGATTTTTTCTTTCTCAAGATTCCAGTGCATTCTTAATTTATTTGCTTCTTCGGAAAGTTCACTTAATTCCTGCTTTATATCTTCCAATCTTTTTTGAGATGATTCGTCTTTTTCACGCTTCAAAGCTTCGCGTTCAATTTCAAGCTGTTTAATTTTTCTTTCAATTGAATCGAGCTCTTCCGGCATTGAATCAATTTCAATTCTTAACTTGGAAGCAGCTTCGTCAATTAAGTCAATCGCTTTATCCGGAAGGAATCTATCAGTTATATAACGATGAGATAATTGAGCAGCAGCCACAATTGCACTGTCAAGAATTCTAACCCCGTGATGAACTTCGTAACGCTCGCTTAATCCTCTTAGAATAGAAATTGTATCTTCAGCAGATGGCTCCGAAACAAGAACCGGCTGGAATCTTCTTACGAGTGCAGCATCTTTTTCAATATGCTTTT
>CAZRIQ010000514.1:0-2084 GCA_964600175.1 uncultured Melioribacter sp.
TCATAATACTGATCTTCGGAAATCAAATCCTTGTAGCTTAATCCCGTAACGCCGGGATTTATTACTACATAAGATTCGTAGTAGATCACTTTCTCCAATTCTTTAGTGGAGATTCCGATAATATTACCAATCTTTGATGGAAGCGCTTTAAAGAACCAGATGTGAACAACAGGCACAGCCAAAGAAATGTGTCCCATTCTTTCACGTCTTACGCTTTTCAACGTTACTTCAACACCGCATCTATCGCAAACTATTCCTTTATAACGAATACCTTTGTACTTACCGCAGGCACATTCCCAATCTTTAACAGGACCGAAAATCTTTTCGCAGAATAAACCGTCTTTTTCAGGCCTGAACGATCTATAATTTATTGTCTCCGGTTTTGTTACCTCACCGTGAGATCTGGAAAGAATATCATCAGGACTAGCTAAACTGATGGTCATTTTTTCTATTTCTTTAATTCTTGTTTCTTGTGTTTTAAACTTCATTTTGATCTCCTCGTAGAAGTTTAATTAGTTAATTTTTACATCAAGGCCAAGACCCTGAAGTTCTTTAATCATTACATTAAAAGCTTCCGGGATGTTCGGTTCAATAATATTTTCGCCTTTAACAATCGACTCATATGTTTTCGCTCTACCGGCAACGTCGTCGCTCTTTACAGTTAAGATTTCTCTTAGCGTATGAGCAGCGCCGTAACCTTCCAATGCCCACACTTCCATTTCACCGAATCTCTGTCCGCCGAATTGGGCTTTACCGCCGAGCGGCTGCTGTGTAATCAGAGAGTATGGCCCAATTGACCTTGCATGTATTTTATCATCTACCATGTGACCTAACTTCATCATGTAAATATAACCGCATGTCACTTTCTGGTGGAATCTTTCTCCCGATCTTCCGTCAACAAGCCAGGTTTTACTGCCTTCATATAACTCGGCTTTGTTAATCCATTCTTCAACATCACCTACCTTGGCTCCGTCGAAAATCGGGGTTTCGAACTTTACTCCGAGTTTATGTCCTACCCAGCCAAGAGCAGTTTCATATAATTGACCGAGGTTCATTCTTGAAGGAACCCCTAACGGATTCAATATTATATCAACCGGTGTACCGTCTTCGTGATAAGGCATATCTTCAATCGGAACAATTTTGGCAACAACTCCTTTGTTCCCGTGACGCCCAGCCATTTTATCACCAACTGCCAATTTTCTTTTCTTGGCGACGTACACCTTAGCAAGTTGTACTATTCCGGGAGGGAGTTCATCACCGGATTGAATTTTTAGTTTTTCTCTCTTGTAATCTTCTTCTATCTCCGATAAGATCACAAAATAATTCGAATAGAGAGTCTTGATCATCTCGTTGATTTGCTTGCGCTCGAACCAATCTTGAGTGTAGTCAAGCTTCGTAACGTCTTCGAAAGAAGAATATGTGTTTTCTCTAATTGAAGAACCGCTTCGTAAAACAACCGTTCCGTCCAGGTCACGGATACCGATAGTCGTTTTACCAAGTGTAATCTTAGTAAGTTTCTCAATCAATTTATTGTAGTGATTCTTCTTCTTGTTATCATATTCGTTATCGAGAGCATCAAACTGTTTCTTTTCTATCTTTTTAGATTCCACATCTTTACGCTTTCTGCTGAACAACCTTGTCTTTATAACCGTTCCTTTTAATCCAGGAGGTGCTTTCAAAGAAGCATCTTTTACATCGCCGGCTTTATCGCCAAATATTGCTTTCAATAATTTTTCTTCAGGAGTAGGATCGGTCTCACCTTTTGGTGTAATTTTTCCAATTAATATATCGCCTTCCTTAACTTCGGCACCTTCACGTATAATGCCGTGTTCATCGAGATCTTTCGTAGCTTCTTCACTGACGTTGGGAATATCCCGGGTTAATTCTTCTTCGCCGCGTTTTGTTTCTCTTACCTGCAGCTCAAATTCTTCAATATGAATTGATGTGAAAACATCTCCGGCAACCAGTTTTTCACTAATAATAATAGCGTCTTCAAAGTTATAACCGCGCCACGGCATAAATGCTACCGATACGTTTCTTCCAAGAGCCAGTTCGCCGTTTTCAATTGCGGAACCGTCGGCAAG
>CAZRIQ010000515.1:0-2079 GCA_964600175.1 uncultured Melioribacter sp.
CGGTTAAACTTTCACCCATTTCGTGATGCCGGTAAATATTTTCCAGCACAACAATTGAATTATCAACCAGCATTCCTACAGCGAGAGCTAACCCCGCCATAGAAATAATATTGAGTGTTACATTCGCCAAGAACATTACGGCAAAAGTCGCAATAACTGATACCGGAATTGAAATCCCCATTATTATACTGCCGCGGATATTTCTCAAGAAAAAGTAAATCACAAAAAACGCCATAATAAAAGCGATTAAAGCGGTATTCCGGAGATTGTTAACCGACCTCAAAATAAAATCCGCTTGATCCCATATTATACTAAACTTGGTTCCCTGGGGTAATCTTGAAACGATATCCGGTATAGCTTCTTTTATTCTTCTGCTTGTGATAACGGTGTTCGCATCGGACTGCTTCATGATTTGCAGCATAACGCCTTCGCCATAATCTGCCCTAACTTCACTTGCATTCTCTTTATAACCGTCCACTACATTCGCAACATCTTTGATATAAATTGGAATACCGCTCTTATAAGTTAAGATTGTGTTCTTTATTTGGTCCAAAGACGTGTACTCGCTGAACACCCTCAGGTTATAACTTTTTTTTGTCGTTTCGATTGTTCCTGCCGGCTGAAGTCCGCTGCCGTATTGAATAGTTTGCAAAACATCATTGGGAGACAAATTGTACGAAGCAAGCAGAATAGGATTAATATTAACGTTGATTTGTCTTTGCATCCCGCCCTGCGTCTCAACCGATGCAACACCTTCAACTCTTTCCAGCAAAGGTTCTATTTTTTCTTCAGATAACTTCCTCAGTTCCGCCGGTCCTAGGTAAGGAGAACTAATACTGTAATAACTTATCGGCATCATCGACGGGTCAAACACAAACACAAGCGGTGCCGATGCATCGGTCGGCAAATAATCTCTTATATAGTCCAAATTTTTCCTGATATCGCTTTCCGCTTTGTCCATATCGGTCCCATATTTGAATTCAAGTGTAACTATCGAGGAACCTTTGAACGACTGCGAATTAACTTTTTCGATATTCTTTACGGATGAAACTGCTTCTTCAATCGGTCTTGTTACCAGGTTTTCTATATCTTCCGGTCCAACTCCGGAATAATTCGTAATCACTCCTGCAATCGGGAAAGTAATGTCCGGGAAGAAATCAATTTTTAATTGGGAAAATGAAAAGAAACTAAAAATTATTATCACCCCGTAGATCATTACTAGTGTTATTTGCCTTCTAAGTGAAAATTTTGTGAGTATCATAATTTTTAATTTCCTTAATCAATTACGTTGACTGTTTGACCTTCCTTAACAATATTCTGCCCTACTATTATTACCGAATCTCCAACACTAAGCCCGTTATTTATTTCTACCTGCCCATCATTAAGTATGCCTGTTTTAACTTCCTTTAACTTAGCAACCCCGTTTTCGACGACGAACAAAAAATATTTCTTAACCGGACTTTGCAAACCGGTTTCTTTATTTATTTTCACCTCAGTCTGTGGAAGCAAAGCTGTCTCGGGGATAACCAAACTGTTTGCACGATTCTGCGTTTCAATTAAAAATTCACCGAACATGCCGGATTTCAACCTGTTATCACTCGTTAAAAATTCAATTTCAACTTCCATCGACTTTGACATTTGATCGATTGAGGAATTTACTTTTCCAACTCTGCCGTTGAATTCTTCGTCGGATATCGTAGGAAATTTAACAAGCACTCTTTGACCTACTTTTACATTTTGAATGTCTTCGCCGGTTAAATAAATTTTCGATTTCATTTTCGAAGATGAAAGAACCTGCACAACCGGTTGACCTGCATTGATCATCTGGTTTTCCTCGACATAGACTGCAGCAACAACACCGTCGAACGGTGCTTTTACAAAACTATTTTCATACTGTTCTTTTGCTTGCTGATAACCCGAGTTTGCCTGGTTCCATGCATGTTCTGTTGTTTCCTTTGCAGTTTTTGCCTGATCGAACTGTTGTTGACTAATTGCTTTCTCGGAATAAAGTTTACTCATTCTTTCAAAGTCCTGCGAAGCCAGTTTTGCCTGTGCTTCAGCAGTCTTTAAAGCGGAATT
>CAZRIQ010000516.1:0-2075 GCA_964600175.1 uncultured Melioribacter sp.
ACTAGAATAAGCTAAGTCTTATACGTCATTTAATGCGATACATTTAAAAACGCCGCAATTTAGTTTTACTTCGCATTAATTCATTTTCTATTTTTGCACTCAATCAGTGTTATTAACGAAAGAACAAAATGACTAAAGTTATTTATCTCGGAAAGAAGAATGTGAAATATTTAAACGAGATTAACAAAGAACTTTCACTCTTTGACAAGATTGTTATGCTTGATCATCCACGCTACATTATGCAATACAAACTCAAGTCGATTAACCATTACAGCAGCAATTACCCGAAAGTGTTGAATTCGATCTAACTCGTTTAATAATCGTAAAAAATGTCACTTTTTAATGGATTTTCGGTCTTAAACCGTAGATTTTTCTTGGATATTTTGTCTTTTATAATATTTTAGTCACACCAATAACATGGAGGGCTTGTGAAAAAATTCCTTAAGATACTCGGCATCATTGTCGGGATAGTTGTAGTTGTTATAATCGTATTTTTTATCTACTTCAACAGTGCGTACCCCAAAGTCGATCCGCCTTCAACAGAAAAGGTTGAAGTAACACCCGCAAAGATCGAGCGCGGGAAATATTTGGCTAATCACGTTACTGTTTGTATGGACTGCCACTCTACGCGCGATTGGAATAAATATGCCGGACCTATAATTCCCGGTACCGAAGGCAAGGGCGGCGAGAAATTTGATCATGATCTCGGTGGTGTTCCAGGTACAATTTATTCAAGGAATATTACACCGGCGGGAATCGGTAATTATACGGACGGTGAGTTGATGCGCGCAATAACATGCGGCGTCACAAACGACGGCAGGGCGCTCTTCCCACTTATGCCTTACATGGGTTACAATCATTTGACGGTTGATGATCTTCATTCGATAGTTGCATATATACATTCGCTCAAATCTATTGAAAACAATATTCCCGATCGTGAACTCGATTTCCCAATGAACTTAATTGTGAAAACCATTCCTCCGAAATCTTACGATCCCACTCCATCGGTTGATAAAAATAATCCCGCTGAATATGGAAAATACCTGGTTACAATTGCAGGCTGCTTCGATTGCCATACTCAAATGGAAAAAGGAGAACTCATTAAAGGGATGGAGTTTGCCGGCGGATTTGAGTTTAAATTTCCTTCGGGTATCGTGCGTTCCGCAAATATAACACCCGATGCGGAAACAGGTATCGGAAGCTGGTCAAAGGAAGCATTTATCCAGAGATTTAAATCGATGGATCCTGACAGCAACCGGGTTGCTTCTGTTGATCCAAATAAAGATTTCAACACACCAATGCCGTGGACAATGTATGCCGGGATGGAAAAAGAAGATCTTGCTGCAATTTACAACTTTCTAAGAACATTGCCCCCGGTCTCTCACACAGTTACGAAGTTTACACCAAATATGTAAATGGCAATTTTACAATTACTATTCTATATATAAAAAAAGGGAGCTATGTAAGCTCCCTTTTTTGTTAATACACATTTCAAATCATTATTTCATTAGTATCATCTTCTTAACCGACTGGAATTGCTCTGCATTGATCTTGTATATGTAAACTCCACTCGTCATCCGTGATGCATCAAACCGAACTTCATGATATCCCGCCGGAAGCACCTTATTAATCAGCGTTGTTACCTCTTGACCGAGTATGTTGTATATCGTTATCCTAACATGACTCTCCTTCGGCAGTCCGAACCGTACTGTTGTAGTCGGGTTGAACGGATTCGGGTAATTCTGCTTCAGTGAGTACTCATGAGGTATATCCGTACCGAGAGTAGATACTCCCGTAACAACACCGGTCGCATCTGCCGTGTTGCTGTACTCAGAAGTTGTCGTACTGTTGAATGCTCTTACACGGTAGTGGTATGTAATACCGTCTTGTACATCACTGTCCGAGTAAGTAGTAACATTTGCCGCAACCTGTGCAATCTGTGTGAACTGACCCGATCCTTCAGCCTTCTCGATGTAATACCCGTCTTCAATCGAAGAGTTATCGCTCCATGTAAGGTCGATCTTACCTTCGCCAGCCGCAGCACCGAGGTCTGTCGGTGTGTTAAGCGGAGCTAC
>CAZRIQ010000517.1:0-2074 GCA_964600175.1 uncultured Melioribacter sp.
TTTATTTTACACGCGAAGAACAGAAATTGAAAATTGCTCTTATTGCGGACGGCGGAATAAAAGGTGCCGGCGATGTAGTAAAGGCAATCGCACTCGGTTCGGATATCGTAATGCTCGGAAGAATGCTTGCAGGAACAAAAGAAACTCCCGGCGAGGTGATCAAATACAGTGACCAGTTGTGGAAAAAATATAGAGGCTCTGCATCTTTCGGTGTTAAAATGAAAAGCGAATTTATTGAAGGTGAAGAAACGATGGTTCCGTACAAAGGACCGGTTAAGAATGTTGTGAATAGTATTTCTGACGGTCTGAAAAGCGCAATGAGTTATATGGGATGTTTATCGTTGGAAGAATTACGTGAGAAGTCAAAATTCGTCGTTTTGAGTAACAGTTCTTATATAGAAAGATTACCTAAAAAATAATAGGTATACATGAGAGTAAACTCAAAAGGTTTTTTAGTTTTTGTCCCCGTAATAATTTTTATAAATAGATATTCCTTTGCACAGAACAAAACCGAAATCACTCCTGGAACTTATAAGGCAGTTCACGATTCATTACTAGCCGAAAAGCAGCAGTTAGATAAATTAATCTCCCAAATCAAAACGGAGATAGACAGTCTTTCCAAGTTGTCCGAGTCGAAGAGTAATGAATTAACCGGATGTTCGACTGAACTTGCTAAGCTTAAGAGAAAGTATTACATAAAAAAATATGGGACAGCTATTGCCGACAGAATCTCATCGAATAGAATTTGGAAATCGATGACCGAACAAATGCTGCGCGACTCGTGGGGAGAGCCGGATAAGGTTACGAAAAATGTTGAGAAGTGGGGTGTATTCAAACAGCTTTATTACGGTGATGTAACTTTCTTTTTTCAAGATGGGAAATTAATTAGCTGGGAAGAGAAGGGGAAAGAATCAAAAGTTGAAACATTTCTTCTTCATTAGTTGTAAGTTCCAATAAAACACCGGCCCTCTCCTTATAAAGGAGAGGTCGTTGACTCCGTCGGAGTCAACGACCTCTGACGAGGTAAGGGTGAGGTTAAATTAAATCTTTTTACTTTTCAAACGTAACGAATTAGACACAACCGAAACCGAACTGAAAGACATTGCAAGCGCACCTATCATTGGGTTTAACAAACCAACCGCTGCGAGAGGGATTCCAATTGTGTTGTAAATAAAAGCCCAAAACAAATTCTGCTTTATTGTTTTAATTGTCTGTTTGGATAAATTTATCGCACGAACGACGGAAGTCAAATCGCCTTTGACTAAAGTAATTTGCGAGGTTTCGATAGCCACATCTGCTCCTGTTCCGATTGCAATCCCGACATCTGACTGCGCTAATGCCGGTGCGTCGTTGATCCCGTCACCAACCATTGCAACAACTTCACCTTTTTCCTGGTAAGATTTTACTTTGTTTGCTTTGTCTTCGGGCAAGACTTCCGCAACAAATTCATCAACACCGACTCGCTTAGCAATTGCTTCGGCAGTTCTTTTATTGTCGCCGGTTAACATTACCGTCTTGAGTCCAAGACTTTGTAATTTTTTTATTGCTTCGCCGGAATTTTCTTTTATGGGATCTTCAATCGCCAAGATGCATTTCAGTTCTCCATCAACAGCAGCGAAAATAATTGTCTTACCTAACTCGGAAAGTTCATTCGCTTTATTGTCTAATTTTTTCGTATCAACGGAATATTCATCCATTAGCTTTTTGTTGCCGACTGCAACAGCTTTACCGTTTACAATTCCGGCCACACCGAAGCCTGTCATACTGCTAAAATTTTCCGGTTCAATCAAAGAAACGTTATGAGATCTTACGTAATCTATCACTGCCTGGGCAAGCGGGTGTTCGGACTTTGATTCGATTGATCCTATAATTTCCAGCAGTTTATCGTCTTGGTTTCCATTCACAATGAAATCAGTCACTTCAGGTTTGCCGAGAGTAATTGTACCTGTTTTGTCCAAAATGATTGTGGAAATTTTGTGAGCCAGTTCGAGGCTTTCACCGTTCTTAATTAGGATTCCTGAGGAAGCACCTTTACCGGTTCCGACCATGATTGCAGTCGGCGTTGCGAGTCCGA
>CAZRIQ010000518.1:0-2071 GCA_964600175.1 uncultured Melioribacter sp.
TTTGTATTTAATCAAATAAAGTATAGGTGCAAAAGTTTCTTCCTGAACAATTTTGTATTCGTTCTTTGCTTCAACAATTGCCGGTACAACATAGCAACCGGACTCGTATCCCTTTCCTTTCAAAACTTCGCCGCCGCATAAAATTTTTCCGCCTTCTTTCTCTGCCTGTTCCAAAGCATTTGTGAACAATTTAACTGCGGTTTTATCAATGAGCGGACCGACATGATTTTTTTCATCCAGCGGATCACCGATCTTTAAACTCTCGTATGCTTTCAACAAAGAAGCTTTTACCTGCTCGTAAACATCTTCGTGCATAATTAATCTGCGTGTCGTTGTGCATCTTTGTCCGGCAGTACCAACTGCACCGAACACAACTGCAGGAATCGTTAGTTTCAAATCCGCTTCTTTGGAAATTATAATTGCGTTGTTGCCGCCGAGTTCAAGTATTGATCTTCCAAAACGTTTTGCAATTGCCTGTGAAGCATGTCTGCCAACTTCAATCGAACCGGTAATCGAAACAAGAGGAATTCGTTTATCGTTAATTAATCTTTCCCCAATATTTGAACCCCTACCGATAACAAGTGAAAATAATCCTTCGGGAAGCTTGTTTTCCTTAATCACTTTCGACAAAATATTCTGCACTGCAATTGCGGTAAGCGGAACTTTCGACGACGGCTTCCACAAATTTGAATCGCCGCACACTGCTGCAACCATTGCATTCCATGACCACACCGCAACCGGAAAGTTGAATGCCGAAATTATTCCTACGATTCCAAGCGGATGATATTGATCATACATTCTATGACTTTCTCTTTCGGACTGCATTGTAAAACCATAAAGCTGCCGCGACTGCCCGACTGCAAAATCGCAAATGTCGATCATTTCCTGCACTTCACCTAAACCTTCCTGCAACGACTTTCCCATCTCATAAGAGACAAGTGTTCCTAATGGTTTTTTATATTCGCGAAGTTTCAAACCAATCTGCCGAACAATCTCACCACGCTTCGGTGCAGGAACCGTACGCCATTGTAAAAATGCTTTGTGAGTTTCCGTTACGACTTTTTCAAAATCTTTTTCCGATGCTTGATAAACCGATGCGATAAGTTTTCCGTCAACGGGCGAATAAACATCTATCTCACCTTGATCCTTTGTACCGATCCAGTCAAGTCCGGTCGATGCACCCAAATTTTTCTTTTTTATTCCTAGTTCTTTTAGAAAATCCATGATTACCTCAATTGAAGTGAAACCTCAAGTTTATTAACTAAATTCTATCTTTTAACTTTTTGCTCACTGGAAAACCGTTAGTCTATATAAAAAACTATAAATATTTTTCAAACAGAGCATCAACAAATTACACTTCAAAATTACTGAGAATAAAGGAGGTAGACAAAACTTAGAGTTTGACTAGGTAGATAATCTGTCTGATCATTGTATTCTGTGTTCTATGATCGCTTATAGAACACGGATGACGCTGATAACACGGATTTTCACTGATATTAAATTATTGAACCGGTTGGATTGTAGCTATCGAGGATTCTATCGCTTTTTCTTCGTTCTTGAAATTATCTTTTGTTGAATTGTAATCGAACTGAATGACAGATCCTTTTGTGTTTTGGAAAATCAACTTAATCCAAATAAAACTTTGCTGCTCGCCTTTGAAGTAAGTGAAGCGCAAACCGTGATTTGAAAAATTCGCCATCACTTTGGTATTTGGATTAAGTTTCGCATTCAAAACGGATTTATACAATTCAAAATTGGCGGGAACTGTTTTACCGGAATCTTCAAATACAACCGTGCCAACATTTAGAAGCTCGTTGGTTTCATCGTCGAAAAAAACAAACGAAGGTTTGAAAATAAATTTTTCCTTGTCGTTTGGTCCTTTCCCATGCGAGGAAATCACTTTCTTTGATGCCGAAGCAGATGTCAGTTTCCAATTTTTCGGTGGATTAAATTTCACTCCAAAGTTTGAATCGAACACTTCCATCCCTATCAAGGTTGAATCGACATTAACAAAATTCTTTGCAAATTCGTTTTCTTTACTTGTGTTACAGCTCGACAAAGAGAACAAAAT
>CAZRIQ010000519.1:0-2064 GCA_964600175.1 uncultured Melioribacter sp.
AAAGTAGTTGGAGCCATCTGCCCGCCTGTCATTCCATAGATACCGTTATTAATAAACACAATCAGAATGTTTTCTCCGCGGTTGCATGTATGAATTGTTTCTCCGGTTCCAATTGCCG
This sequence comes from uncultured Melioribacter sp., assembly GCA_964600175.1. Taxonomy (GTDB): domain Bacteria; phylum Bacteroidota; class Ignavibacteria; order Ignavibacteriales; family Melioribacteraceae; genus Pyranulibacter. Next base: position 119 of record CAZRIQ010000519.1, read on the forward strand.
CCAGGTCACCATCTCCTTGATACGAAAAAACATATTTATCGGGCAGTACTCTTTTAATCCCGGTCGCTACTGCAGAAGCTCTCCCGTGTGCAGCTTCCTGCATGTCTATATTCAAATAATTGTAGGCGAAAACTGCACAGCCAACCGGTGCAACTCCGATTGTATTTTCCTGGATTTTCAGTTCATCAATTACTTCCGCTAAAAGTCTATGAACAACCCCGTGACCGCAGCCGGGACAATAGTGCATAGGAGTATCGATTAATGTTTCAGGTTTTTCATAAACGAGGTTCTCTTTTACGCAAATACTTTCTTCTTCGATAACATCTTCGAAGTGCTGGTCTTCATTTATCATCTTTTTCTCGTTCATACTAATTCTCCCACAAATTTCTCTTCAATTTTGTGAAGTATTTCATCTGGTGTCGGAACAATGCCTCCCATCCGCCCATGAAATTCAACAGGTATTTTCCCGTTCACTGCAAGTCTAACATCTTCAACCATTTGTCCGGCATTCATTTCGACATCTAAAAATCCTTTTACTTTACCGGCATACTCATTTAGTTGGGTATACGGGAATGGGAACAAAGTTATCGGTCTGAATACACCAACTTTAATTCCTTTCTCTCTTGCTAACTGTGCAGATTTCTGACAAATCCTCGCTACCAAACCGAAAGCAACAAGAATTATTTCCGCATCGCCGCACATATAAGTTTCAAATTCTACTTCTTTCTCTTGAATCTCTTTGTACTTGTTCTGAAGCCTGATATTTATTTCTTCCATCTTATCGGGCTGAATGTGAAGAGATGTTAAAATATTTCTCTCGCGAGATTTAGGTTTACCCACCGTAGCCCAGGGTTCAATATTTGTTTTGCGGGGAATCGGTTCAAACAGTTCTACTTTTTCCATCATCTGACCGAGTGCACCGTCTGCAAGAAGCATAATAGGATTTCTGTATTTAAATGCAAGACCAAATGCCTTCGGCACAAAATCAACCATTTCCTGGACTGAAGAAGGAGCCAGTACAATTAATTTATAATCGCCGTGCCCGCCGCCTTTCACAGCCTGGAAATAATCTCCTTGAGACGGCTGAATGGTCCCGAGCCCCGGACCTCCCCTAACAACATTTGCAATCACACAGGGGATTTCGGCACAAGCGATATAGGAGATGCCTTCCTGCATCAAACTAATGCCAGGACTCGAAGAAGTTGTCATAACTCTTTTGCCGGTTCCGCCGGCGCCGTAAATCATATTTATGGCGGCTACTTCACTTTCTGCCTGTAAAATTACCATCCCGGTTCTTTTGGTTGCATACATGCTGAGATATTCCAACACTTCGGACTGCGGAGTAATAGGATATCCAAAGTAAGCATCACAACCGGAACGAATTGCCGCTTCGGCAAGCGCTTCATTGCCTTTCATTAATTTTAGTTCTTTCATGATTTCACCGTTACATTTATGTCGCCAGTTACATTAGAAATTGTTGCGATTGGTTCTGTCTTCTTGATTGTTTTTCTATAGACTTTGATAATACCTTCCGGACAAACCAATGCGCAGTTTACACATCCCGTACAATTATCTTTTATCCTTACGATATAATGATAACCTTTAGAATTTAATTTACGGGATAGTTCCAGTGATTCCTGCGGGCAAGCTGCCGCGCATAATTCACATCCTTTACACTTTTCAATATCAATAAGGATGTCTCCTTTTACTTTAGCCATATATTAACCTCTGCTTTTTACAAATAAAAAAGGCTACAACTTATGGTTGTAGCCTTTCCGCTTAGTTGAAAAATTAGAATGAGAATATTATTTATAATTAGCTTAAACACCTTAAAATATGCGTTTTTTGATCTCAAATCCTAAAAGAACCATGCCAGAAAAACCGCCGCACAAATAAATTAAGAAACCTTAGAATTCTCATATAATCTGCATTAAAATACATTTTTC
>CAZRIQ010000520.1:0-2039 GCA_964600175.1 uncultured Melioribacter sp.
AAGTAGTGCATTAACGGTTAAAATGTAAGATTTAAGAATTACGATTTACGATTTAAAAAAATGTAACTAATCAGTGTTAAATATACGTATTTAATCAGTTTATGTATTCAAGATTAATAAATTTCTTAACATCTCGAATACTATTGAATTTTATATTGTTTGCATTTTCTACGTTGATCTTATGGTAAGGGTTCTCAACTTTTTTCGAAATCTCCGAATTGATTGTTTCAAGTGTGTCTTTAGTTAACTTCTCGGTAGGATTGTCATCTCCGGTTTCATTCCTCCCCCTGGGTAAAGGCATGATGATTTTGATGTATGGTTCACGCAGAGAATGAATTTTTTCATTTATGGAATCTTTCTTTCCTGCATCCGTAAACGAATTAATAGCTTTAGAAAACTGGATGGCTGTAAAAAATTTGCCTACTCCTTCAGGCCCATTAAATAAAAAGGCGTGTGGAACACGCCTCGAATTACAAATTTTTTCTAAAATTGTCTTGGTATTTTTTTGACCGACTATTTCATCAAACAATTCATGCATGGTACTCACTTTTGTTTACATTCTATAATCTTCATCGTCGTTGTAGAAGAAGTCTTCATCGCTGGGATAGTCCGGCCAAATATCTTCAATAGATTCATAGGGTTCCTCCGAGTCTTCCAGCTCTTGCAAATTTTCAACAACTTCTAAAGGTGCACCAATACGTTCAGCATAATCTATTAATTCTTCTTTTGTCGCAGGCCAAGGAGCGTCATCTAGAAAAGATGCGAGTTCGACGGTCCATATCATATTTAGTTATTCTCCTTTGAATTATCATCTTTCTTAACTATGTCAAATATGCTAATGTCGTCGTACATAAAATTTCTCGGATCAAGGGGAATACCGTTATGTCTTACTTCATAGTGAAGGTGGGGGCCAGTGGATAATTTACCTGAATTTCCGGAGAGAGCTATCCGATCTCCTCTTTTTACTTTTTGTCCCAAATGAACTTCGGATTTTGATAAGTGTCCGTAAATAGTTGTGTAACCAAACCCGTGATCTATTTCAATTGTTAAACCGGTTCCCCCTCTTCTCCCGACAAATGAAACTTTACCGGCACCTGGGGCATAAACTTTTGTGCCGATATCCGCAATAATATCCTGCCCGTCGTGCATCCTTCTAATTTTGAGAATAGGATGCATCCTCATACCAAAACCGTCACCGAATATTCCATCTGCAGGTTTTATGGCTGGAATTGCATCATACAATTTTTCATTTGTCTCTAAAGTGTTTTTAATTTCATCGTAACTATTTCTTTCCAATTCTACCTTCGTAGAAACCTTTGTCACATACGCCGATATTTCATTTAATAAAGCCTTGACCTCTGTTGGTGTTGACGGATTCGCTTCACTGAAAACATTTCCGCCGGTACCTATTAACGAGTCTTCGCTGTCTATCGGTTCTAGGTTTGTTGCTAACCTAAGATCGTTACCCGTTTTTAATAATTCATCCATCTGTTTGTTCATTGTTTTGTATTTTTCAAGCAAAGATTCGAATACATCTTTAAGTTGTGTGTTTTTTCTTTGGAGTGATTTAACCTCGGAATCCGGGTTTACAAACTCATTGTAAACCAGAAAAGTTCCAAAAAGGAAAAAAGAAATAAGGAAGGAAAAAAATAGGACTAGAAATATAAATTTCCTATAAAAGTTCCTAATTTCAACAAATTTGAGCTTAGTCTTCGAAAAGTAGTAGAATTTTTTCATATTAAATTTTGGTTGCGAAGATAATAAAAGGAGTATACTCAGTCAAGCAAATTAACTACTCAAAATCGTGCTCAAAATAGTCCACTACACGGTCAATTTTGTTGCTTTTCCGCTGGATTTTTTGACTTAATCTCCTTTTAAAAACTTTAGCAGCATCATAGCCATAATGTCTTAATAAATAGTTTAATGCTATTACTTCCGTAATAACCGTTATGTTTTTACCTGATACAATAGGTAATTTCACATAAGGTATTTCAACGTCGAGTATCGATTGTTTCGATTCATCGAGTCCTGTTCTTGTG
>CAZRIQ010000521.1:0-2037 GCA_964600175.1 uncultured Melioribacter sp.
TAATCATGGTTTTCATAACGCCTCCAATATAAAACCCTACAACGGCTCTAAAACTTTTTCTACTTATTAAACAGATTGATACTTCGGAAAGTTTAATGATTTAGTGGAAAATATTTTGGGATTTTTCTCGCTAAGGACTAAGGGAGATAACATTTAATAACTAAGTACAACAGAAACATGTTATTTAGGATATTGCCTGGGTTTAATGTTATAATACATTTATCCTCCGATGGCGAACTTACCCAAAACCAATGAGTTTGTTTACCAACGGAGGATTAAAGATATCAACACTTTTTCTTAAGCTAATTCTCTTTTTCCTTTGTACTATCTGCTTTTGGATTATCTTCTTCCACGCGGGTTAGAATAAGTTCCATTTCATCACCCTGCATGCCTGGTACTTTCATCGATATCGTACCGTCTTCAAGCAACTTACAGCTGTGATGAATTGTCATATCGTTGAAGCTCACATCAAAAGAAAATTCGTCGCCGTTAACTTTACCGTTGATAAATTCCATTTCTCCCATTTGACTTCCAACTGTACCGGTTAACGAATCACCGTTAACAACCTGGAATGTAAATGTAAGTTCGAAATCCCCATTGGGAGTCTCCATTTTGCCGCTCCATTTACCGTCAATTTTTGAGCCTGCCGTTAAGGTAATTCCACCCAATATAAATACAACGAAAACAAAAAGGGCACGTTTCATTGAATCCTCCTTCTTCAATAATTTGTTTTATTAGTTACTTGATACTGCGTTTAACTTCTATCAACTTCTTGGCGTTTTCCACATCTTTTTTATTCTTATAGGTTATCGTGATGCCGCGTATTTTCCCGTACCTTTTTCCTTCTTTGAATTGCTTCTTTAATTCGTCCGAAATAGTGCTGTTTAAAATAGCTTTTTCCGCTTTATCGCCAAAGTAGAAAGTAGTTCTGAAAGCACCTTTGATAACAGAAAGCCAAAATATTGTTTTAGATTTTGAAGTGACTTTCAGCAGCCAGCTTTTACCGTCGTTGTAGTATCTCCACTCCCACGAGATATCGGGATAGTTTGCTTTAATATGTTCTAACAAAGAAATCCATAACGTTTTAGATTTACCGATATGCGAAAAAACTACTTCATCTGTAGGAAATTGATTTTTGTCTGTTAAAACTATCGGTTCCATCTGATTCTCCAGTTATAAATTTTCTTCCAAATCCGAGTACTTATTTCAATTGTTTATGTCAGGAAAAGGCTTTTTCAATTAATCTTGTTACTGTATTACACTTAAAACACTTTCGATTGTGAATTGAAATTAAATTCACCTTTTCCTATAGAAACAATCTCATTTTTAGTAGAGTATTACTTTGTTTTTTATATATAAATAAGTTAGTTGTTTTCCGAATTATCTTTTTCACGTTTTTGCATCGATGTACCTATCCCGACACCTATGGCTACACCAACTCCAATTCCAACACCCATATTTTGCAAGGCGACACCAATTGCGACGCCAACGCATATTCCAATTGCCATGCCTTTTAACATTGCAGTTTTATTTCCACTCTTTATTCTCATTTGCTACCTCAATTATTGATTCAATATGCTTTTTAGATCAGATGATAATTATATCTTTTCCATCCACTTATAATTCGTCAAGATTAATGAACGAAAATGATTTTATTAAACATGCACATAACGGTGTGGCAACTAAACCACCGCTCCAGCTTGCCCCGCGCAGTTTTTTTGCGGGGAACAACAATGACGGTTTTGTCAACGCCACTAATTATTTATTTATGTTAAATATTTAAAATCAGCTTTGAAAAACAGTCACACTTAGAACAACAATTTCGCATTGAAAAATCAAACCCAATAATTATTCACAACTGCCGCGTTGTAAGCACGGTTGGTTTGAGTTGCGGGTTAGGCTTCTTTATCATCAATATGTTTTCCTAAAAGATTAGACATTCGTTCAGTGATTTTAACCATTGAAGCATCACTTCTGTTGTAACCATAAACCTCTAATGGGAAATTTAACGGTTTCTGGGTTGACCATATTTTTTCA
>CAZRIQ010000522.1:0-2024 GCA_964600175.1 uncultured Melioribacter sp.
ATCTTAATGAGGCGCAGATTACATCCGGAACCCTGGCTTACACATTAGGTGCCGGATGTAATCTGCGCCTCATTAAGATAAGGTGTGATATAAATATCTGCAGCACCTATGAACTCAACAAGTTCTTCCAAACTTACAAAGCGGTTATAAAAGATAACATTACTTTCCACACCCTTCTGCTGGGCCAACCATTGAAGAGATAGACGATAAGTTTCACCCTCCTGTTTGATGACGTGAGGATGTGTAGCTCCGACAACAATATAAACACTGTCCGGATAACGCGCTGCAATTGCAGGCATGGCTGAAATTACGGTTTCAATTCCTTTATTTGCCGAAAGCAATCCGAAACTGAGTAATACTGTTTTGCCTTCTACTCCAAATAAGTCTTTGTTGAAACTCGGATCTACAAACGGAACATTCGGAATGCCGTGGGGAATAAGGTCAATTTTGTCGGCAGCAATATGATATACTTCTTGTAAAAATTCGGAACCGCGCTTGCTCATTACCACCAATCTATCCGATAATGCAGCAACTTCTTCCAATACACGACGTTGATCCGGATCGGGATCGTGTAAAATGGTATGTAATGTTGTTACTATCGGCATTCGCAGTTCACGCAGGAGCGCAATTATGTGACTTCCCGCCTTGCCGCCAAAAATGCCGTATTCAAATTGCAGTGATACCAGATTTACATTATTAATATTTAGAAAGTCGGCAGCACGTCTATATGATTCAACATCTTTCTCGGTTAATTCAAATCGGACGCGGGCAGGATAGGCATAACCGGCAGCATTATCGTTAACGGGTAGAGCGATGCAAGTTGTTCCGGAATACTCTTTTGCAATAGCTTCGCACAAATCGGTAGTAAACGTTGCAATACCGCACTGGCGCGGTAAATAATTTCCGATGAAGGCGATACGGTTAATGGTGGAACTCGTTTCCCTTTGTTTCAAAATGAAAATCTCCTTCGGAACTTTTCTGAGTTGAATATCAGTAAGTGGCGCTGCTTAATCAAAATTTTTCTTTAAGAATCTCTCTTAAGTTCTTTTACAACTTCTTTCAATTGTGGGTAAAGTATAATTGTGCAAATGATAACAGCAATTGCCATGATGCTGAAAATAATTAACGCAAATGTTGAAAATCCCATAATCTATTCCAGTTTATTAATTTTTGTGTACCATTAAATAAATCCGTCTTGTCTCAGTCGCTTTTTGTCAATTAATTCGATGTAAATATTCTTAATAAAAACTGTTCGATATTTTTTTAAAATGAAAACCGTAAATCGTAAACAATATGGCTAAAGAAAACAACTGCGGTTTACGGAACAACGACCAGAAAAATAATTTCCAGTAATAAATTCTTTCTTCACCAATGATCCCCAATTTGAGTATTGATTTAAACAGGGCAAGTATATAATTAGGATTCAAGTGAAAAACTTTCTTTTTCTTCGGTTCAAAATCTTTCAAGAAACGCATTACACGTTCATAATAATATTTTGGGGAATAAATGGTATTCAGGATTTTTTTGTAGCCATTAATTAGTTCTTCGGAATCCATATGCGGAATAAAGTTAATCGAGAAATCAGTATTGTTTCCTGTAAAATCGTTTAGCAGTCTGCCTTCATTAAGCAGTCTTTTCTGAAGCTTAGTTCCTTTGGGTGCGTTTAGTAATCCAACCATAGCAGTTACAATTCCGCTTTCCTGTATAAAGTTTGTAAGCTTATCGAAGATTATTGGTGGATCGTTATCGAAACCAACTATAAATCCTCCCTGAACTTCCAGACCCTTCTCCTGAATTTTCTTTACGCATGCAATCAGGTCTCGGTTTCTATTTTGGATTTTATTACATTCAACCAGGCTCTCTTCGTTTGGAGATTCAATACCGATGAACACGGCTTCAAATCCTGCTTTGACCATAAGATCCATAAGGTTTTCATCATCGGCAAGATTGATGGACGCTTCCGTGTTGAGGTAAAAAGGATTTTTTCTTTTTGCCATCCATTCAGCAATTGCAGGAAGAATTTC
>CAZRIQ010000523.1:0-2016 GCA_964600175.1 uncultured Melioribacter sp.
CCGGAATGGTTACTTTATTTCTTTCCCGCCCAATTCATTTATAATAGCATTAATGATTGGGTTTTCTTCGTCGGATGATTTCTGCTCGACTTTTTTACTATTGTTGGAATGCGAATTGTTTTCGAGCGTAACGTGCAGTTCAATTTTTTTGCCGAATACTTCTTTTGTTTTTTTGTCGAGATAAGTTTTATTGTCTTCTATTATTGCGCTGTCGTCCGGGTGTTCCACTTCGATAGAAAGTTTATTGTTTATCAACTCAACTGGGTTGCTGTTAAGAAGTATTGAGCCGAAAAATTTCTCAGTTCTGACCTGTTCGACAAATTCCTCCCATTTACTTACAATAGCTTTGAAGTCGGTACTGTTGTTTACATGAGGAGGTACAAAGCTGGATACTTTCGGTAGTTTTAATTCTTCTTTTTTTAACGGACTTACGTTTGAAACGGGATTAATTTTTTTTTTTGATTCGAAAGTAGTTGATGAAGAACCGGGGTAGTTGGTTCTCATACTCTTAAAATCTTCGCTGTCTACCTTTGCAAGGATCTCGGAAATTGTCGATGACTTTTCAAAGCCGATAAGATGTGCAAGCGATATCTCTATTTTTAATTTTTGATTAGGCGAAGATTTTAATTCCCACTGGATTTTGTTTAGGAATGATAATATTCTAAGGAGATCGCCTTCGGAGAATTTGCCTATATAAGCCAGGTATTTTTCTTTGATAATATCTGCCGCTTCGATTAAAGTGTTGTCTTTCTTAACAATAACGGTCATAATATTTCTAAAATGCTCAATCAATCCGTTTATGAAATCGATGAAATTCCAGCCGTTTTCGTATATTTTTTGAGAGATTTCAAAAGCGGCGGGAAAGTTCTTTGATAAAATCGAATCCGATATTGTGAAATAAATTTCCTCATCTATAAGATTGAACATTTGTGATAGAACCGACGCGTCAACTTCTTTTCCGCTGAATGAAATTATTTGGTCGAATAAACTTTGAGCGTCACGCAATGCACCGTCAGATTTCTTTGCTATCAGTGTCAACGATATGTCGTCGATCTTTATTCCTTCCGAGTTTGCAATATTTTTTAGTACATCCTTTATCGCGCTTAATTCTATTCTTCTGAAATCAAATCTTTGGCAGCGTGAGATTATTGTTAGCGGAACTTTGTGAATGTCGGTTGTGGCGAAAATAAAAATTGTATGTTCTGGTGGTTCTTCCAGAGTCTTAAGCAGCGCATTGAAAGACTCGTTTGTGAGCATGTGAACTTCATCAATTATATAGACTTTGTAATTGCCCTTAGTTGGAGCGTATTTAACAGATTCCCGTAATTGACGAATTTCTTCAATCCTTCTGTTCGAAGCGCCGTCTATTTCGATTACATCAAGCGTTTGAGAATTTGTAAATGCTTTGCACATCGCACATTCGTTGCACGGCTCGCCGTCTTTTTGATTAAGACAGTTCAGACTTTTGGCAAGAATTCTCGCTGTTGTTGTTTTGCCGACACCCCGGGGACCGGCAAATATATATGCATGCGCAATCCGGTTATTAACAATAGCATTTTTAATGGTCCTTGTTATGTGTTCCTGACCAACTACATCCTGAAACGTTTGCGGTCTGTATTTTCTGGCTGTGACTATGTAACTCATGTTTTTACGATTTTTTTAATAGCACACAGATGACGCAGATTAGACTGATTCTCGCTGATTTTTGTTTGAAAAGATTTTGCGTCTAATCTCCGGTTTCTTACCAAAGTTCAATAACAAACCGATTTCAATTTCCGTGGCTTTTAAATAATTAATTAGTTGTAATTCGTGTTCTTCGATTAAACACTCGGCTGCTTTTAATTCGATTATTACTTTATCATTTACAATTAAATCCGCGAAATATTCTCCAACCGATTTATCTTTGTAAAAAACTTCAATTGGTTTTTGTTTCTCTACTTTTAAATTCATCAACTCTAATTCATATTTCAATGCATTTTCATAAACTTTTTCAAGAAAGCCAAATCCAAGTGAATT
>CAZRIQ010000524.1:0-2009 GCA_964600175.1 uncultured Melioribacter sp.
ATAATTAAAGTAAGATTATACAGACCGTTTTCCGTAGAACATCTGATTCAAGCATTGCCTAAGACAACTGAAAAAATTGCAGTTCTTGATCGCACAAAAGAACCCGGTTCAATTGGCGAACCTTTATACCAGGATGTTATTACTGCTTTGACTGAAAATATGGCTTCTTCAAAACCCGCTTTTGCCAAGATGCCACAAGTATTTGGCGGTCGTTATGGATTGTCTTCCAAAGAATTTACTCCTGCTATGATAAAAGCAGTTTTTGATAATTTAAAACTTGATCAGCCAAAAAATCACTTTACGGTTGGAATTAACGATGACGTTACCTTTACGAGTCTGGAATATGATAAGAGTTTTGTTACCGAAAATGAAAGTGTTGTTAGAAGTTTATTTTTTGGACTTGGTGCCGATGGAACAGTAGGTGCAAATAAAAACTCGATTAAGATTATCGGCGAAGAGACCGACAATTATGCGCAAGGATATTTTGTTTACGATTCGAAGAAGTCCGGATCAACTACAATCTCTCACTTAAGATTTGGTAAGAAGCCGATTCATTCAACTTATTTGATTCAGAGTGCACAGTTCGTTGGATGCCATCAGTTTAATATGCTGGAAAAATTTGATGTTCTTGAAAGCATAACCGAAGGTGGTACATTCCTATTAAATAGTCCTTATGGAAAAGATGAAGTTTGGGATAAATTACCTAAGAAAGTTCAGCAGCAGATAATTGATAAGAAATTGAACTTTTACGTAATCGACGGATATTCAGTTGCACAAAAAACCGGTATGGGTGCTCGTATCAACACTATAATGCAGACATGCTTCTTCGCTATTTCCGGAATACTCCCCAAAGATGAAGCAATCGAACAAATCAAGAAAGCAATTAAGAAAACATACGGTGCGAAAGGCGAAGAAATAGTAAAGAAGAATTTCCAGGCAGTTGATATGACATTAGAAAACTTATTCAAGATCGATGTACCTGCTAAAGTAACAAGCACAATTGAATTGCCTCCTATCGTTTCCGAAAAAGCTCCCGATTATGTAAAAAATGTATTAGCGAAAATGATGGAAGGAAAGGGAGACGATGTTCCGGTAAGTCAAATGCCGGTTGACGGAACTTTCCTTTCTGCAACAACACAATGGGAAAAGAGAAACATTGCTCTCGAAGTACCGGTTTGGGATTCCGAAATCTGTATACAATGTAACAAATGTGTTATGGTTTGTCCTCATGCTTCTATACGTGTGAAAGTATATGACAAAGATTTGTTGAAAGATGCGCCCTCGACGTTTAAGAATATGGATGTAAAGGGAAAAGAATTTCCTGATAATTTTGCTTATACACTTCAAGTAGCAGTGGAAGATTGTACAGGCTGTGAGTTGTGTTATGAAGTCTGTCCGGTCAAAAATAAAAAAGAAACGAAGTTAAAGGCTCTCAACATGGCTTCTCAAATTCTTTTGAAAGAACAAGAAAAAGTCAATTTTGATTTCTTCTTAGGTCTGCCGGAATTTGATAGAACAAAAGTCAACTTAACAACCGTAAAAGGATGTCAATTACTCGAGCCATTGTTTGAATACTCCGGCGCTTGTTCAGGTTGCGGTGAAACTCCATACGTGAAATTGGTCTCCCAGTTGTTTGGTGATAGAACCATTGTTGCCAACGCAACCGGATGTTCGTCAATTTACGGCGGTAACTTGCCGACTACCCCCTGGGCTGTCAATAAAGAAGGAAGGGGTCCTGCTTGGTCAAATTCGTTATTTGAAGATAATGCTGAATTTGGTTTCGGTATGAGATTGGCAATCGATAGACACAACCAGTTTGCGAAGGAATTATTAGGTAAACTGAAAGATAAGATAGGAAATGAATTACTACTAGAATAATTAAAAATTTATACTAAAGTAAATATCTAATTTATTTATATTTAAATTAGTATATATTGCGCGATTTGACTACGTATATAAATAAATATCTATATGAAAAAATAATTGTATGATTTATTTCATTTTTTTTT
>CAZRIQ010000525.1:0-2003 GCA_964600175.1 uncultured Melioribacter sp.
CATTTATGGAGTAATAATATTTTAAAATACATATTTGAGACTCTATTACATCTGCATTCGCACCGGTATAGCTCGTTGAAACAGTTATAATTGGAGGATCGACACTGGGGTACTCACGCACACCTAAAAAAGTAAACCCGATTACGCCAAACAATATTATTGCCAGCGACATTACAATCGCCAGTACAGGTCGTCTTACACTAATTGAAGATAAACTCATAAATCCTCTTTCCCCCGTTTGTCAAGGTTAGATTATTTACGGGACTAATTTACCTGCGTAATTTGAACCGGAACACCCGGACGCATTTGAATTATACCGGATGTAATTACCGTGTCACCAACAGATACCCCGGAAAGCAATTGAACTTCTCTATCTGTTCTGATACCGCTCTTTACCGCATACGACTCAGCTTTACCGTCTTTGTACACGAAAACCTTTTCGCCCCGGATATCCGGCACCAATGCTTGTGTGGGAATCATTAATGCATCTTTAATTTGATTAAGAATAATTGCCACCTCAACATATGCACCCGGCAGCAATTCGTAATTATCATTGCTTGCAATTGCTCTAGCCAAAAGTGTTCTTGTGTTCTCGTCTATTTTCGGTTCGACGGCATAAATTTCTCCCCGGTAGCTTTTGCCCGTCGACTGCAGCTTAAACTCTATCTGTTTTCCACTTTTAACTTCATCTGAATATTTTTGAGGAACCGAGAAATCAATTTTGATCGGGTTCAAACTTTGAATGGAAGCAATCTTCGTCTGCGGGGAAATATAACTTCCGACACTCACCGAACGTAGACCAATTATACCGTCAAATGGAGCTTTAATTTCTGTTTTATCAATCATCGCTTTTACATAATCCATATCTGCCTGGGCACCTTTTAATTCGCTCAGTGCGGCGTCATATTCCTGCTGGCTTGTAAGGTTCTTATCAAGCATTTGACGAAGTCTGAACTCCCTATCTTTTGCCAAGTCGACCTTTGATTGATTTTTTGCGAGTGTTGCCTTCAAATCCGAATCGTTGATCTTTACAAGAAGTTCCCCTTTCTTTACGCGTTTTCCTTCTTCAAATAAAATTTGAATTACCTTACCGGAAATCTCGCTTCTCAAGTCGACTTCTTCGTTGCCGATGATTGTTCCGTTGGTAAAGATCCGATCGTCTACTGTCTTCGGCTTCAGAATCAATACCTCGACAGGTACCGGTGCATCAACTTTCTTATTGGAAGCCGGATCGTCCCCGTTGCCTGTCAGGTTCAATTTAGGAATAACAATAACGATGATAACAACGATAAATAATCCGTAGATCCAGAGTTTTTTCTTATTCTTCATGTTAACCCTTTAATATAAAATACCGATTCTATCTAAAAATGTCTGCCGGCTCAATTTGTTAAGTAAAATTAAAATAAATCGCGCCAACAATCATACCCATAAAACAGGGTAAGAGAACGTCGAATGTTGTTCCGACATATCGTAAATCTTCGTACGCTTTGCACCTCGGAGTCGAACAACAAAACCGAGATCACAAATCTTATATTATAGGCAGGCTGCTTTCAAGCTATCTCGAAGGAGAATATTTGGAACAGCCACAGATGAAACGCTATAATTGTCAAAGTGCAACTTTAATTCTTATGTCCCGCTCGATTTATCATTACGATCTATAAAAAATACTTTGGCCATACAAAAAACGGTCAAACTTATTATAGCCGTCCAGGCTAAACTCATAAAAATATATCCGCCGGTGCTCAAGTATTGTCCCTTTCATAAAGTGATTTAAGTTAGTTGCTAAAATTGTCCCCAACAAATTAAACCGTTTGTACTTTGAAAAACATGCCGAACATACTTAAAAGGCAACCCACTATCAATAGATTTTTTCTATGTCTCAAAAGTTGCTGATCAACCGTTCGTGTTTATCTTATCGCATGGTGCTATTATCTGTCTTGTCTATCACAAATTTGTCCCGGCGGTTAGATGCATCCAGTGCTATGTGGTATGCAAGGTTAACT
>CAZRIQ010000526.1:0-1995 GCA_964600175.1 uncultured Melioribacter sp.
TGCTTTTTTCTTTCCTACAGAATCAACAACAGCAGCATCAAATTGAAGTTCACCAACGACACTTAAATCCGGGCGTGTATGTTTTACTAGTTGAGTTGCCTGTTTAACTTTATCAACCAATTCATGTTCGGCACTTCCTTTTGTAGAAAAAGAAAGCATTGCAATGTAAGGTTCTTCACCGATCAGCTTTTTATGATTATCCGCAGTAGAAACGGCAATATCTGCCAATTGTTGTGCGTCGGGATTTGGATTAACCGCACAATCGGCAAAACTGTAAATCTTTTCCGGGTATACCATCAAAAAGAAACTGGAAAGAATTGAAATACCCTCTCGCAAACCAACGCAAAAAATCGACGCTCTTGTAACATCGGCAGTTGTTGCAACCGAACCCGAAACGCTACCATCTGCCATTCCCTCGCTTAACATCATCGCACCGAAGAATAAATCCCTTTTCATCGTTTCCCTTGCCTGATCAATAGTAACACCTTTGTGTTTTCTTTTGTTATAAAAGAAGTTTGTAAAATCACTAAGCTTATCCGACTTTCCAGGATCAATAATCCTTACATTCTGCAAATCGATATTCAACTTTTGCGCATCGCTTCTAATCTTTTGTTCATTTCCCAAAGTAATTATTGAGGCGATATTGTTTTTTGTCAAAATTTCTGCTGCTCTTAATACTCTTTCATCATGAGACTCGGGAAGTACAATCGTCTTTTTTCTCTGCGCAGCTTTTAACCTAATATCTTCAAGAATCTGTAATTGAGCCATGTTTGAGTCCGTATTTTTTAAAATTGATATCACAAATATAGAGAAATTAGTCAGGATAGATAAGTTGGTTGTATGATAAAACAATGAAATTTATTCATAGAGATTTTTTCTTTAAGACACTTGTTTGAAAAAAAATTGACTCACGATATAAATACTGCCCAACAATTGATGAAACACTTGAATTTATTAGCTAAATATCAAATATTGTGGTAATCAAAAACGGAAGATACACAATGCTTTTCAAAGATCGTTCAAATAAGAAATATTCAAGAATAGCATTGGCAATAATCGGTTTGTTGGTTCTAATATATTTATCCTACCTCTTTTTCGACATCATCATAATGATTACTATTTCAATCCTTGCTGCAATGGTCTTTAATCCATTCGTTAAAGTATTGGAAAAAATGGGAATGGAGAGAATCGCAGCCGTCTTCTTGGTTTTGATTGCAAGTGCAGTTTTAATCGTCGGAGGAGTTTGGTTTTTAATTCCCAAAGTAGTCAACCAGTTCAATACTATTTCAAAGACAATTACACATGAAAATCTGCAATTCATTTCATCCGAGATAGAAAACTTTGTAAATAAATTCGTTCCGTTTGTCGACGCCAAAGAATTTGTTCAATCGCTTAACAAAGTGATCTCGAATTTGATCTTGAATTCGATAAACAATATCTACAACATAGTTTCCAGCATTGTATCTTTAATCGCTCTTTTTGTAATCGTACCTTTCATGACTTTCTTCCTTCTGAAGGACAACAAGAGAATTGTCAAAGGCATAATAAATATAATGCCCAACAAATATTTTGAAGTTGCTTATTGGGTGATCCGCAAAATTTCCATTTCCCTTGGAAGATTTGTTAGAGGTTGGATTCTTGATGCGCTTACGGTCGGGATTTTATCCGGAATCGGACTTTCAATATTAGGAGTACATAATGCAATGTCAATCGGATTTGTTGCCGGCATCGGTCATTTAATACCTTACTTCGGACCGGTAATCGGGGGAATTCCGGCTATTATTATCTCGGTTATTCAATTTGGAAATTTTGCTATGCTTCCCAATATAATTCTCATGTTTGTTGTTATTTACACAATCGATAACGGATTTATCCAACCAAACATTTATGCAAAAAGTACCGATCTGCATCCCTTGTTGATAATCATTTTAATAATTATCGGCAGCCAGCTTCTTGGAATTTTTGGGATGCTGCTTGCAGTACCTGCTTCAACTG
>CAZRIQ010000527.1:0-1989 GCA_964600175.1 uncultured Melioribacter sp.
TGCCGAAAGTGCAATGCATGGAGAAGTAGTTCACTCTGAAATGTATACCGAAGCGATGCATTGGGCGCATATCCCTGCGATGTTAATGTCTTTAATATTAGCCGGACTCGGAATGCTGCTTGCATATCTAATGTACCAATGGAAGAAAATTGATCCGGATAAATTGGCGGAAAAGTTAAAACCGCTTTACAACCTTTCACTCAACAAATGGTATCTCGACGAATTGTATCATGCCACAGCAGTTGCGGGTGTAATCGGTTTGAGCAGGGTTCTCGCCTGGTTTGATAACGTAGTTGTCGATGGAACTGTTAACGGCGCCGGGCATGTAACAAGATTTATTTCAAAGATGAGTGGCTTGTTTGACACTTACGTTATAGATGGACTTGTGAATTTCTCAGCATTCTTCAGCGGATTTATAGGACTTTCTTTTAAGAGAATTCAGACGGGAAAAGTTCAAACATACATTGTCTTTGTGATTTTCTCGGTAATTATTCTATTGTTGATTTTTAAATCATTTTAAGAGTGCTAAAAGTTTTAAAAAAATAGGTAATTGATAATGAACGGATTTCCGATTCTAACATTTATAACCTTCCTCCCGATACTCGGGATGATTGTTGTTTTGTTTTTGCCGAAAGATCAATTAAGATCGATCAGGTATACTTCGCTGGTGATAACTGCGATTCAGCTTCTTCTTGCAATTGTTCTTCTGGCGAATTACAATTATTCCGCAGCCGGTATCTTCGATGCCAAATCGTTCCAGTTCGTCGAAAAGTTTAGATGGATCGAGATACACGGCGTTTCCTGGCTCGGGACAGTTAAGGTCGATTACTTCATGGGCATTGACGGCATTAGTATGCCGATGGTTTTGCTGACGGCGATTATCACTTTAATTGCAACAATCTCTTCCTGGAATATTGAAAAATCCGTTAAAGGATATTTTGCAATGTTCCTTCTTCTCGATACGGGAATGATGGGAGTTTTTGTTTCCCTCGATTTCTTCCTGTTCTACATTTTCTGGGAGTTGATGCTTCTGCCGATGTACTTCCTAATCGGAATTTGGGGCGGGCCAAGAAAAGAATATGCGGCAATCAAGTTCTTTATCTACACTTTATTGGGAAGTGTCTTTATTCTGCTTGTGATGATCGGACTTTACTTCAGTGCGCAGGAAACGTTGGCTGACGGATCGAAAGTATTCACATTCAACCTGCTTGCATTAATGAATACAAGTAACTTTACTGCTACTGGAATTTTATCACCGCTTAATCCGAATAACCTTAGGTTTATAGCATACATAGCTTTGTTTGCTGGGTTTGCAATCAAGATCCCGATGTTCCCGTTCCATACGTGGCTTCCCGATGCTCACGTTGAAGCACCGACACCAATAAGTGTTATTCTTGCCGGCGTTCTTCTTAAAATGGGTACTTACGGAATTCTTAGGGTCAGCTTCCCAATCTTCCCTGAAATAACAAGAGAGCTGATGTGGTACATCGCTTTGTTTGGAATGGTGAACATAATCTACGGCGCTTTTGTAGCGATGGCGCAAAAAGATTTCAAGAAACTTATCGCTTACTCATCGATCTCCCATATGGGTTATGTACTGCTCGGGATGGCATCACTTACTACTACGGGAGTTAACGGTGCAGTTTTGCAAATGTTTAACCACGGTACAATTACTGCAATGCTCTTCCTAATTGTTGGAGTTGTTTACGACCGCTCTCATACAAGAGGACTTAACGATTTCGGCGGTTTGGCTACACAAATGCCGGCATACACCGGATTCGTAACAGTCGCATTTTTTGCAGCGATCGGGCTTCCGAGTTTAAGCGGTTTCGTTTCCGAAGCGCTCGTATTTATTGGAGCGTTCAGTGCCGATGCAATCAGAACATTAACAATTATTTCCACACTCGGAATTTTATTAGGCGCCGGCTATATGCTCTGGGCTTTGCAGCGGGTCTTCCTCGGTAAGTTAAATGAAAAATGGGCGTCGCT
>CAZRIQ010000528.1:0-1986 GCA_964600175.1 uncultured Melioribacter sp.
CTTTTTGAATTTATCTTGCCTGTTAATCAAATTTTACCTCGACCATCTTTGTTATGGGATTCGTTCCAATCACTTTGGATTGATTATAATCTTCTGCCTCATTTGGCATTCACTACAACTATTGTCTATTTGTCGATTATTATCGGCTATGTACTCGTCGAGTTGTTATCCGGGGCAATTATTAATCTGTTGATCAATTATTCCGGCGTGATAATTCTTCCAAGGTTATTCAAGTATTTCCCGGCATTTTCTTTTGCAATCATTTTTAATTTTTGGTTTTCCGGTTCTCTTTGGGGAGAATTCATTTTTGCTTTAGTCACTTGTTTCTTCTTTATCTTATTTGTATTGAATGACGAAGTCCGGAAGGTACCGGAACAATATATTACCTCGAGTTTAAGTTTAGGTTTGGACAAACATAATCTCTATAAAAAAGTCTTTTGGAAATATTCTCAAGTTCAAGTTTTCGCACAACTTAAAGAACTGCATTACTTCTTATGGACACTTCTTTTGATTTATGAATATATAGGAGATCAAAACGGTATAGGTACCGTATTTCATCGAACGATTTTATACCAGGATTTAGGGGGAATTATATTACTCGGTTTGATTGTGTGCTTGTTAATATGGTTTGGCGATTTCATCATTGACCTTATTCACAAACAATTTGTCTTTTGGAAGAAGGATTAGAAGCGAATGTTAGGCGTAAAAAATCTATCGAAAGAGTATACCGATGTGTTGGGATATAAAATCCCTTTGTTCAAAGGGATTAATTTCTCTATTGATGAAGGGAAAATAAATACGATTGTTGCACCCCTCGGTGCCGGTAAATCTACATTATTAAAAATTATAGCCGGTCTTGTTAATAGCAAAGAGGGAGAAGTAGAAAACAGTTCAAATGAGGGAGTAGTTTATATTCCATCCAAATCTTCTTCATTACCATGGCTTAGTGTTCGAAAGAATATTGAGATGTTTGCAGTAGATAAATCTTCAAAGAATATTCTATCGCTGATTCAAAAAGTTGGGCTGGAAGGATATGAAGAGCATATCCCGCATAACGAAAGCTGCGGTTTCAGATTTAGAATTAGTCTTGCAGCAGCCTTATCAGTAAATACCAAATTAATTTTGTTGGATGAACCTTTTACCGATATTCCTTTTGAATATAAGGATGAGATTTATAGCCTTGTCAGGCAAATCAACAAAGAACTAAGTGTTACTTTTCTGATAGCAACCACAAATATTACGGAAGCGATTTACCTTTCGGATAAAATCATTTTAATTAGCAACAATGCCGGGGGGACGCTAAACGAAATAAATGTCAATCTCCCCGACGAAAGAGAGAGCAATATTTTCAACACTCCAAAGTTCAACGAAGTCAAAACAAAGATTGAACAATACTTTGGACAGATTAAGCAAAATCAATTCTTCAAAGTAACGTTATAGCCTTTATGAAAGAGAAATTCGAAAAACTAAATAAGCTTAAGTCGGAAGCTCTTCTCGGCGGCGGAGAAGATAAGATTAAAAACCAACATGAGAAAGGTAAAATCACCGCAAGAGAAAGGATTCAACTCTTAGTTGATAAAGGCAGTTTTCACGAAATAGATATGTTTGTAAAACACCGCTCTTCGGATTTCGGTCTGGACAAACAAAAACTTCCCGGCGACGGTGTTGTAACGGGTTTTGCAAGAATCAATAAAAGACCGGTTGCGGTTTTTAGTCAGGATTTTACTGTTTTCGGCGGATCACTTTCGGAAGCTCATGCCGAGAAGATTTGTAAGATTATGGATACGGCGATGAAAATGGGAATACCATTAATTGGTTTGAATGACTCCGGCGGTGCAAGAATTCAAGAAGGTGTTGTGAGTTTAGGAGGTTATGCAGATATATTTCTGAGAAATACTTTAGCGTCGGGTGTAATTCCACAAATAAGTGCTGTTTTAGGTCCATGCGCAGGTGGTGCTGTTTACTCACCGGCAATTACCGATTTTG
>CAZRIQ010000529.1:0-1985 GCA_964600175.1 uncultured Melioribacter sp.
ATATATAATAACTGTATTGACTTGCTAAGCAAAACGCGGTTTCTGTGCAAAATGTTATGGTAGAAATTTAACGACCGGTAAACTTGTTGAAATTGGAGAAGCAGTTGGAATAATTGCTGCTCAATCAATAGGTGAACCCGGAACACAGTTGACACTTCGTACATTCCACTTGGGTGGAACATCATCCCGTATTGCAAGTCAATCACAGGTTGAAACAAATATTCCGGGAACGGTTCGGTTCGATAGAATTAACTTTGTTGAAAAAACCGACTTCTTCGGGAAAGTTAAAGTTGTTATCGGCAGAAGAGGTGCAATAGGAATTTATGATGATGATAACAGACAGATTAAAAAGTTTGAAATTCCTTACGGTTCCGAACTTCTTGTAAGTGACGGTCAGACTGTTAAGAAAGGGCAAGCGTTGTATAATCACGATCCATACAACTCGGTTATTCTTACTGATATAAACGGTCGTGTAAGATTCATTGATTTGATCGATAATGTAACGTTACAGCAAGTAGCCGATGAACAAACCGGGCACGTTCAGAAAGTCGTTATCGAATCAAAGGACAAAAACCTTACTCCAAGTATTGCAATCGTTGATGATAAGGGAAATGAGAAAGTGTTTAATATTCCAACTCGTGCGTACTTATCTGTTGAAGAAGGTGAAGCTATCAATGCCGGTACTGTGTTGGCCAAAATTTCGAAACAAACTTCCAAATCAAGAGATATTACTGGTGGTCTTCCGAGAGTAACTGAGTTATTTGAAGCAAGAAGCCCGCACGATCCTGCTACAGTTTCCGAGATTGAAGGTATAGTGAAATTTGGTGCGCGCAAGAAAGGTTCGAGGGAAATTATTGTAGTATCATTGGACGGAACTGTTGAGAAGGTATACAATGTTGCTTACGGAAAACATATTCTTGTGCAAGAAGGGGATGAAATTCCGGCAGGTGAAAAGATAACAGATGGACCGATTGACCCCCACGATATTTTGAAAATCAAAGGTCCTAATGCAGTACAAGAATACTTGGTAAATGAGATTCAGGATGTTTATCGTTTACAAGGTGTTAAGATTAATGATAAACACATCGAAGTAATTGTGAAACAGATGCTGCAGAAACTAAAAGTTATTTCATCTGGTGATACGAAATTCATAGAAGAAGATTTGATAGACAGGAACAAGTTTATTGAAGAGAATGAGAACGTTAAGAATATGGTATATGTGGAAGATCCAGGACAGAGTAAATTAAAAGTTAGTCAATTGATTTCTAAGTCCAAAGCCAGAGAAATAAATTCCGATCTAACCCGTAAAAGTAAAAGCCTAACGGTTGTTAGGGATACTGAAGCAGCAACTTTTGAAAATATTCTTTTAGGTATAACACAAGCTGCACTTTCGACCGAAAGCTTTATTTCTGCAGCTTCGTTCCAGGAAACAACTAAGGTATTAACCAATGCGGCAACAGCTGCAAAAGTAGATACACTCGTTGGTTTAAAAGAGAATGTTGTAATGGGACATTTAATTCCCGCGGGTACCGGTTTGAAGAAATATAGGAAGATAATTTTAACAGAAGAAGAGGTAGAACCTGAAGAAACTCAAGTTGAGACGGAAGTAAGTGAGAAAGAGTCGGTTTAATTGGAAAATGCTCGAATTTCTAAATGGAGTTTCTTGACAATATATAGTATTATATCTAAATTAAAATTCTGAATTTTTATTAAAATATCAATTTTTAGGAGATTTTTACGTGCCAACAATTAACCAGTTGGTAAGAAAAGGACGCAAAGTCGTGACTTCAAAAAATAAGGCTCCGGCACTTAATGCTTGTCCTCAAAAACGCGGCGTTTGCACCAGAGTTTATACAACGACACCGAAAAAGCCAAATTCTGCTTTAAGGAAAGTTGCAAGAGTTAGGTTAACAAACGGTATTGAAGTGACGGCTTATATTCCGGGTGAAGGACATAATTTACAAGAACACTCTATTGTAATGATT
>CAZRIQ010000530.1:0-1981 GCA_964600175.1 uncultured Melioribacter sp.
GAGCATTCGTATGCGGCGAAGAGACTGCTCTGATTGAGTCTTTAGAGGGAAATAGGGGGGAAGCCCGCAATAAGCCGCCGTTCCCCGTAAATACCGGTTATATGGGAAAACCGACTATAGTCAAT
Organism: uncultured Melioribacter sp.; assembly: GCA_964600175.1. Classification (GTDB taxonomy): domain Bacteria; phylum Bacteroidota; class Ignavibacteria; order Ignavibacteriales; family Melioribacteraceae; genus Pyranulibacter. The sequence goes on from CAZRIQ010000530.1 coordinate 126, forward strand.
AATGTTGAAACTTTTTCTGTAGTCACACATATTATTTTAAAAGGCGGAGAGTGGTTTAGAAAGCACGGGACAAATAAATCGACCGGTTCAAAATTATTCTCCGTTTCAGGCGATTGCGGAAAACCTGGTGTGTATGAATTACCTATGGGAACAAAAATCTCCGATCTGCTGAAACTTGTTGAGGCAAAGAATACAAAAGCAGTTCAAGTCGGCGGTGCATCCGGTACATGTATTCCAAAATCACAATTCGAAAGAACACTTGCTTACGAAGATGCTGCAACCGGCGGTTCGATTATCGTTTTTAATGAAAACCGTGATATGCTGCATGTTCTTAAGAACTTCATGGAATTTTTTGTTGAAGAGTCCTGTGGTCAATGTACTCCTTGTAGGATCGGGAATGTTAAATTATTGGAAGGTGTTGAGATGATGGAAAACGGTAAAATTGCACCCGGTTATGTAGAACAGTTAAAAGAGTTGGGAAGAACAATGCAGGTTGCTTCAAAATGCGGTTTGGGTCAATCGAGTCCGAATGCATTTATATCAATAATGGAAAATTTCAAAGACGAGATATTTAATTCGAACGGAGGTGCATATGGAAAGTAAACATGATTCTAGAGTACCTGTAAGCCAGCAGCCGCATATAGTAGAAAAACCGAAAGATACTTCGGATATCGGTGGAATGATTTCTATCGAGATTAATGAGAAAAAGGTTTCCGTTCCGATGGGCACTACAATCCTTGAAGCATGCAGACAAAATGGAACTAGTATTCCTACACTATGTAATCACGACGATCTTTGCGTTGCAGGTGTGTGCAGGATTTGTGTTGTGGAAGTTGAAGGGATGAGAACGCTTCAAGCCTCTTGTGCATTCCCTATTACACAATCGATAAAAATAAAAACATCTTCACCAATGGTTCGTAAGGCAAGACGACACATTATTGATTTAATGCTTAGCGAGCATTATGGAGAGTGTTATTCCTGTTTTAGAAACGGTAATTGTGAACTTCAAAATCTTGCAAAAGAATATGGTGTTGATTCATATACTTTTGGTCATGTTGAGAAGCCAAGATATGAAGTCGATAAATCGTCGTATTCTGTCGTCAGAGATATGAGTAAATGCATCTTGTGCAAACGATGTGTAAGAACGTGTATCGATCTCCAGGAAGTAGGTGTGTTAGAGGCGATCAATAGAGGCGATAAAACACTGGTTTCTACTTATATGGAAAAGCCGCTCGCAGATGTCATCTGTATAAATTGTGGTCAGTGCATCAATCGTTGTCCTACTGCTGCACTTCGTGCGAACGATCCGTCGGATGAAATTTGGGCAGCTATCGACGATCCGACAAAACACGTTGTAATTCAAACAGCACCTTCACCTCGTGCAGCTATAGGCGAGGAATTTGGATTAGGTGCCGGGCATTCTATGACAGGTGAATTGAATACTGCTTTGCGGAGAATCGGTTTTAATAAAGTTTTCGATACAAACTTCACGGCTGATTTAACAATTGTTGAAGAGGGAACAGAACTAATTATTCGTTTATACAAAGCGCTTGTAGGAAAAGATAATTCGGTAAAGTTGCCGCAGTTTACTTCATGTTCGCCTGGCTGGGTAAAATATATTGAACATTTTTACCCCGAGTATCTTGATCATGTGAGTTCTGCAAAATCACCGCAGCAGATGTTTGGAGCGATTTTAAAAACATTTTATGCAGAGGAAGCCGGCATTGATCCTGCAAATATTGTGTCGGTTGCTGTAATGCCGTGTTCGGCGAAGAAGTTTGAATGCAACAGACCTGAAATGAACAGTTCCGGTTTCAAAGATGTCGATTACGGATTGACGACGAGAGAACTTGCAA
>CAZRIQ010000531.1:0-1977 GCA_964600175.1 uncultured Melioribacter sp.
CGATACACAGCAGCGTAAAGAAAAGAAGAAACCTTTTTTTGCCGGTAGAATAATCAGCAATCGCTCCAAGTACGGGGGAAATTATAGCGGTAATAATCATCGAGACACTCGTTCCCAGACTCCAGTATAAATCCCCGACAGGCTTTCCCGAGACAACTACCTGCTTAAAATAAACCGCATACAAAAAAGTAACTACTACAATAGAATATGATGTGTTGGCAAAATCAAACAACGACCAAACAAAAACGATAAACTTATTTTTATTTGTCTTTGTTTGTCGCTCTGCTGGAGTGTGATTCTTCAATAAGTCCTCTGCCTGCTTTTTTCAACTCACCGGCTTGTTTTAGGTTGGTTAAAACTGCGTCAAGAATTCCGTTAATAAATTTACCGCTGTTGGATGTAGAATAATCTTTCGCGATTTCTATTACTTCATTGATAGAAACTTTTGGAGGGATGTCCGGGAAAAACAATAGTTCACATATTCCGATCCTCAATAAGATTCTATCGACTAAAGCAATTCTTTCCATTTCCCAGTTGGTTACACGCTCTTTGATTTTTTCGTCGAGCATTTTTCTATTAGCAATCACGTTGTCGATCAAGTCGGAAGTAAACTGGCGATCGGTTTTAGACTCAACATCGCTCGTTATTCCTTCTATTAAAGATGTCAATCCTTCCCCGTTCATTTCGTATGCGTAGAGTATTTGAAGTGCTTTTTCTCTTAATATTCTTCTATTGGACTTTTTCACTTTGATAAATACTCACAACCGATTATGTACAAAAAACATGGTTTTAATTTTCATCAAATATACATTATTCATTCATTCGGAGGAAATTATTTTATTGTTATCAATAGACTTATGTTCATGAAAAACGTCGATTCCAAATTAAATCACACTGCAAAGAACCAGAAAAAGAGCAGACCGATACTCTCTTTCATTCTATAATTGATCATGCTTCTCTCTCTAATTTGATGATCTGAAGAAACCGCATCTGAGCTTATATTAAAAAATTTGCACATATCGAGAACCCTGCTCAAGTGAAATTTGTCCGAGATTAACAAAATCGAATTGGTTTTGAAACCGGGTATCAAATCAAACTTAATATATTTCACTTGGTCTAAAGTGGTTCTCGTTTCCCTTTCAAGATACATTTTGGTTGTATCAACTCCCCTATCCTTTAAAAATAAATATGCTGTCTTCGCTTCGCTTAATTCCCCCGGCGCATTCCCGCCGGTTAGAAAAATTCGTTTTATAATTCCCTTCTCCAACAGTTCCTGAGCTTTCAAGATTCTGCCTTCCAGAATTGGACTCGGTTTATCTTTACTCCAAACTGCAGCACCGAAGACAATTCCAAAATCGTATTGTTTGTTCAGAACGTTTTCTCTTTTATCCAACAAAGTATAACCAAACGAGAATACAGAAAGAATCCCTATCGTCAGCAAAACTCCCACGACGGGTTTTAGAATTAAAATTTTCCCGTGATCCAAAAACAACGTCCATATTTCAACAAGCAGAAAGAACAATATAAGTTGATGAAGAACAAACAACACTCCAATCATAACTTTCTTGAGCGGGTAATTAAAAATTATTGTGCTTCTCAAAACGAAGAAATCTTTATCAAGCAAGTAGATTAAAACCAAGGGTATGACGGCGGTAATACTTAGAATCAATGAAAGTGAATAAACACCATTTTCGAACACTTTATATCTTGCAAAGTAAACTGCGAAACCTAATATTATCAGAAGGCTCGTAAGTAGATTGAAAAGATTGCCTAAATAATCCCAGCTAAACTCACGAATAGTCAGCCCGTTTTGATAGTACTTGAGTACGATCAGGATAACAAAATTTACACTAATTATAGAAATGATTAGGAATAATCTACTGATGTTTTTCTTTGGCTCTTTCAATTACGTTCGTAGTTGTTGAAAATGGATCGATTAAAACGCTTACGGCATTTGACTTTTCATCAATACTCGTC
>CAZRIQ010000532.1:0-1976 GCA_964600175.1 uncultured Melioribacter sp.
TCGAAAATTCTCCAATACGATCTTTAGAACGATCGCGATAACTGCCATCAGTTGAATTTCCATTGGGTGGATTCCATGCCGTATTTTTAGTGTGATTGAAACGAATGCTTAATTTATTGGCATCGTTAATGTTCCAGTCCAGGCGAATGAGGTATTTCAGGTTTGACAAGTCTGCCGGGAAATTTTTATACGAACCTGTTTCGTAGCCGTATTTAGTTTTCAGGTAATCGGATACTGTTTGCAAATCGGTTTCAGTTGTACGTGAAATGGTTTGTTGGTCGGTAATGCCATCGGTAGAAGCCCTCCAGTAAACTACTTGTTGAGGAGATTTTTCGAATTCAAGGTTGCCAAAGATGAATAACTTATCTTTAACGACTGGGGCACCCAGCGTAAAACCATATATTGAGTTTGATTCTGCATCACGTTCTCCAAAGTCGTGGTCGCCAATCTTGTTGCCACGCATATTTTGGTTTTTTAGATAAGTATAAGCCGAACCCTTGATAGTATTTGTCCCCGATTTGGTTATGGCATTGATTCCGCCACCAATAAAGTTGGTTTGCCGAACATCGAAAGGAGCAATAACAACCTGCACTTCTTCGATAGCATCCAACGAAATAGGATTGCCTCCTCCCGGTAAATCACTGCCCAAACCAAAGTTGTTGTTGAAATTTGAACCATCAACAGTGAAATTTGTCGAACGCCCGTCACCTCCGGCAAAACTCATTCCGTCACTATAGGGAGAAACCCGTGCAATATCATTAATGCTACGGTTAATGGTGGGTAAAAGAGCCATCTGATCACCCGAAATATTGGTAGTAGCACCGGTTTTTGTGGTGTTAAACTTCGAAGTTTTATATCCAATAACTACTACTTCGTTAAGTTCTGTACTGGATTCCGTAAGATCCGTATTTAACTCATAGTTTGCACCAAGCAGCAGGTTAATGTCGGTGAAACTCTTCTTTGAAAACCCAACAAACGAAACCTCTACCTTGTAAGGTCCTCCGGGACGCATACCCTGGATAGCAAAAAGGCCATTGTTATTGGTTATAGCTCCATAAACAGTTCCAGAAGGAACGTGGGTAGCAACAATGATTGCTCCGGGAAGAATCTCCCCTTTATTGTCAACTACCTGACCACTCATAGTGGAAGTTGTAGATCCCTGTCCAAACATCAATAAAGACATGAACAAAAAGATCAGCATTGAAAACACTCTCTTGAATCGCTTCATCATATAATTAGGTTTAAGGTTTAATAGATTCCTGACAAATAAATTATAAGAAGTTGATTATTTGATTACAACGGAATTACAATTTCGTTAAATCCGGAGGATCAATTTACTCCTCTTTGCAGTATACTTATGTAATTAGAAAAGATTAGTTTTAAACAAATTATGAGCTTAATCTGTTGATATCTTTTTATGGAATTTCTTGTAAAATTCTAACTGTTGCTCCTGCGTTTTTCCGGATATATTCGGCAGAAATTTTAGCTGATTTTAAGTAGTCCGGGTCATCTGTTAACCATTTATCAAGTATTTCTGAGAATTTTGCAAATGAATCGAATGTCATTGCCCCGTTTTCATTAATTAAATCAATCGCCTCCCTGAAGTTTCCATACTCCGGACCAAACATCACCGGGATCCCCCAGCAGGCCGGCTCCAGTATGTTGTGGATACCTTTGCCAAAGCCTCCTCCAATTGCAGCAACATAAGCATATTGATATGCCGACGAAAGCATTCCAATATTATCGATAATCATAACTCTTGAATCAGCAGAGGCCTCGCTGAATTCAGAGAATCTTACTACACTCACATTAAACAATCTTTCCAGCCTGTCGATATTTGATTTATCAATTTCATGCGGGGCGAAAATCCATTTCATTTTGCCTGGGAACTTATTGATATACCTTGAAATTATCTCCTCATCCTGCTTCCAGCTGCTACCTGCCAGGAATATTTTCTCATTACCCCTGAAGGCTTC
>CAZRIQ010000533.1:0-1970 GCA_964600175.1 uncultured Melioribacter sp.
TGTCTTCTTTTTGTAGCTTCTTCGCGGTAGAGAATGAATTCCTTTGCAACTTTAGCATGACCGTTTTCAACTAAGACTTTTTCTATTATGTCTTGAATTTCTTCGATATGCGGTTTGTAGCCTTCTTCGAACTTCTCTTCCATTATTGCGATAACTTGTTTGCCGAGTTCGCCGGCTTTTTCCTTATCGCGTCCGCCTACGGTAACAACTGCACGGTAGATTACATTTGTGATTCTATCGGGATTGAAAGGAACGACGGCTCCTGTTCTTTTGATCACAAATTTTATCTTAGCCATTTTTCCTCCGCAAGATTGTTTACACAAAAGATGACCCGGAAAAGTCATGAGTATTTTGACAAACGGCCTCTTAATTTAATTTCTATAAACCATTTATTCAAAGTAATTCAATGATCTTTTTGATTTTAATTCTGCGAATAAATAGATAAATATAAAAGGAAGGACTCAGTTATGTTATAAGATAAATATATAAAAATCCTTGTTGAGGATTTACAAAAATGATCTATTATTCAAAACTTATAAAATCCCGGCCTAGCAGGCTTCGTTTTTCGCAAAGCTCAAAAGTGTCTGCTTATGAATGCCTTTCCAGAATGACTCTTCAAATATTTTTCAAATGCTAATGCTTTTTTCTTATCCGTAAATGCTATTGCTATTTTTATTTTCCAAGGTCTATATTTTGATGTATGGGGCGAGCCGCCCTCATTATGTTTTGTAAGCCTATTTTTTAAATCAGTTGTAAAACCCGTATAGGTTTGTTCGGTGTGTGAGATACTTTCTAGTATGTAGACATAATAGAACATCTAAAGGCCTGCCAGGCGTAGTTTTGAGCTTTTTGTTTTTCTGATTTGCTAGCCCGGCTTCGCTTTTAGCTTCGCCGGGCAGGCTTCGTTTTTCGCAAAGCTCAAAACGAAGCCTGGTGGAGCTAAGGGGACTCGAACCCCTGACCTACACGTTGCGAACGTGCCGCTCTCCCAGCTGAGCTACAGCCCCAGGTCAATTATAAATTAGAAACCTGCCTGCCGTCAGGCAGGTTAAAAATTAGAAATTGCCAATTGATTTTAAGGAACTGCTCAAATGTAAATATCCCATAATAATCAGGCAAATTCTAACTAGAGGTTCTTGAATTATAATCTGCTTACATTCTTTTAAATTCTATCTTCTATCATTTTGTTTTTACGGATGTATTTTCTTTTTTTTATTCAGCATGTCGATGAATTTTTCTATTCGCTGTTCACGCGTTTCTTTTCTCTTTGCAGTTTGAATCCTAAAAAGAATTGCATACCTGTTGGACCCGCCGACAGTTTTGAAAAACTCTCTTGCTATAGGATTTTTGTCCAAAGCTTTCTGAAAATCGGGAGGGATTTTAGAAGTTCTATGTGAATCGTATGCCAGTGCCCACATGCCGCTCTTCTTTGCATTCTCAATTGCTTTCTGTCCGGCGGATTTCATCTTTTTACTTTTTATAAGCGCTTCGGCTTTTTCACGATTGATTTTAGACCACATACTTTTTGGGGATCGAGGAGTGAACTTCTGAATCCATGTGGTTTCGTTATATTTTTGTTTTAATCCGTCGATCCAACCGTAACATAGGGCTGTATCGACTGCGTCGGGATAACTAACCGAGTTTACTCCCGAATCTTTCTTTGCAATTCTGAGCCATAAGCCGGAAAAATCTTTGTGATTCTTAGACAGCCATTTTGTCCATTCTTTTTGGTTCTCGAAGAGAATTACCGGCAAATTCATGAATTTAGTTTTGGCTAAGAGCATACACTTTCCACTGGATTTGTTAATTAGTATTTTGTTATAAAATGTTGTGTTTTGTCGCAACGCCGTTTCGACCTACAATGGTTCTTCATGACTTAAACAATGAAGTGTACCAAGCCCCCAGACTAAATCTACAGAGTGAATTCCGACCGCTTCTCTATCCGGGAAAAATTCCTTTAAAATATTTAA
>CAZRIQ010000534.1:0-1969 GCA_964600175.1 uncultured Melioribacter sp.
CGAAACATCGGTTGTGTCACCCTCAAAAATTGTTTTCGCTTCGCTCAAGGGTGTACCGCGTTTCCAAATCTTTGCAATACACGGATATCCGGAGGTCGTCATCGAACCTTTACCGAAATCCGTCATTACAAACAAAGCATTCCTATCTATCCAGGAAGTATATTCCTTTGCTTCGGGAAGTTCGAAACCGTCTTTAACAAATTGTTTTGTTTTCAAATCAAATTCTCTAATAACAACCGCATCGCCGCCGCCTTTTGATAAACGAACCATGCATCGGTCGAAATCCGGGTAAAGGAAACCTGCGCCTTTATAAACCCACCTAATGCCGTCTGCCTTGGACATCTCGTCAATGTCAATCAAGGTTTCCCATTTCGGGTTCGGTTTCATATATTCTTCGAGGGTAGTTCTTCTCCACAAGCCGCGCTCGTTTACGCTATCCTGCCAAAAATTATAGATATAATCTTTGTAGATAGCCGGGTAAGCAATCCGCTCTTTGGAATTATAGATCTCGAAATTTTTCTTAAAGATGTCTTGAAACGCCGGGTACTTTTCTAACGCAGAGACCGTAGTTGAATCGTGAGCTTTTACCCACTCCAATTGTTTCGCACCATCGATATTTTCCAGCCATAGGAAAGGATCTGTTTCTTCCTGTGCAATTACCTGGCTGAAACAAACAACTAATGTTAAAAGAAATAAATTGATAAATCTGAGTTTCATTTATTGCCCCATTTTACATTTGAGAAGTTTTGTTTTTTAAAACATACTAAAATTAGTACAAAGAATTACACCATTAAAAAACGCTGTCTCTATCCTAATTTGAAAAATAATATTTCATTTCTTTGGAACTAAAGTAGTTCGTTTATGCAGCAATACTATTATTTATTATAACTACTTTGTAAATTAAGCAGCGAATAAAACAACAATAACCGGAGACGGCCAAATGAAAATATTTTTTTCGGTTGTTCTGACGATAGCCGGATTAATCATCCTGGGATTGATCTATATTTACAGCGGTTTTTATAATGTAAGTGCAATGGAGCATGAAAACGGAATCACTCGATGGGTATTAAATACTACACGCGAGAATTCTATCGATCCGAGGTTAAAAGAAATTGCAGCTCCTAATCTTGAAGATCAAAAAATGATTAACAGGGGACTTTCACATTACAAGGAAATGTGTGCCGACTGCCATGGTGCACCGGGGCGTGAAAAATCGGAACTTGCACAAGGGTTGAATCCTGATCCGCCGGATCTCGTTAAGTCAGGGTATCTCATGCAGCCTGCCGAAATTTTTTGGATAACGAAAAACGGAATAAGAATGACCGGTATGCCTGCATGGGGCAAGACTCACTCTGATGATAAAATTTGGGATATTGTGGCAGCAGTAAAAAAGTTGAACCAAACAACAAAGAAAAAATATGATGCAATTAGAAAAGAAATGGACGAGGATTAATCAAACCGAAAGTTGAAAGCGGAGAGTAGAAAGTTGTCTTAAGATTATGCGTTTGTTCGAAATTCGTTCTTTGACTATTTCCCTCTTCCGCCGCTATCGCGTTCGCTCTTTTCAGTATTCTTGTCGCGTGTTGGTGTAGACGTTCCGGGTGTTAAATTAGCTTTACTCCTGGTATCATTTGGGTTGCTTTGTAATGTCGTACTTCCGCTGTTGTTACTTGCCCCTTGGTTAACATTAGTATTAGCATCTCGTTGTGAATTTTTATTAGGATCCTGCGCGCCGGCTTTGCCGTTATCATTGCCGCTTGTTCCAGGACGATACTTCCCCGATGAATTCTGTCCACTAGACTGACCATGATATGATGTCGATACCGGGTACGGATCGGGGACAACTATTACAGTCGGTCCAAGCCATTTAGGATCTTGATTCGGATCTGAATAATAGTAAGCAGTATCCTGGTATTCGCTTTGGTATGTGTTACTTGTATAATTATTGTAGTAACATGAATTTAGCAAA
>CAZRIQ010000535.1:0-1958 GCA_964600175.1 uncultured Melioribacter sp.
ACAATGTCGTCAAAGGTTCTGAAACTGTTAATTATGCTCAGTTCTTGCTAAAAAAAATATCGATACAAAATAGTCGAGAAATATGAGAATTACAAATTTTTAGATGAAATGACATCATCTTAAAATGAGGAGCAAGATTATGAAGCTGTTGAATCAATTCCTACCTTTATTTTTTGTTATTTCCTTGTTGATTGTTGTTGCCGGCTGTGCTGGTGGCAAGATTACTGTTGATCAGACTTACCGTGAACTTACCCCAGTTAAACAATTAGAATTACCGGAACAGATAACCGATAATTTGGTCATTAAAATCAGCAATGTTGCTGATCAGGGTTCGAGTTACAAAAATCATCTCAATTTGTATATAAACGATAAATTGATTCAGCCTAATTGGGCAGTTTCAAACATTGAAAATACTTTTACTTATAAGGTGAAACTCAAACCAGGATATTATAAAGTTCGTGCGGAATATTTTGCTTATGTCGGTTGGAGCGAAGAAAAGTTTCCGATCATCACGCAAAAGCTTGTACGCATTGCTTACGACCAAAAAACATCTTTAAAATGCAATATTGCAAAAGAACCCAATGGTACGCCTGTTAATAACAAAATGTATTTCAAGATAACTACTGAACCGCTAACATCGGAAAAAGTGATTCCAAACGAACAATAGAAAAATTGCTGTATTGTAAGCTGTCAGAATAAAATTGTCCGCAAAGAAAATTTATACATATCGAGGGCGGATCTACTAGTTTTGTAACGGTGTTATAAAATTACTTTTCCTTTGTAGCTTGCTGCTGTTAAAAAGTGCCCCAAATAGAATGGGGCTTTTTTATGAGAATTGTTCGAAGATGATACAATGAGTTACATTATTGTAAATGAATTACAAATATGGGATTTCATGCCACGATTGAGTAAATTCAGATTGCAGTGAGTTTGAGGTGCGAGTATTAATATAAATATAAACTGCGCCTTAGGCGTATATGAAAAAGCATCTTTATAACAGGAGTTGACATGGTTTGGCACAAGTTTTGTTGTATCTAAAATGATACTGGATTACGTCTGAGGATGGGTGTGCGGCGGTGGTGAATGTGAGCAGGTGTGCGGAATTTGGCGGAATCCAATGTAGGGCATGGCGATTGTCAGGTGGTCATGCCCTTTTTTAATTATTTGATATATTAAAATTAATCCACTCTAATTTTTCCTTTTCTCTTGAATTCTATTCCCAAATTGCCTAATTTCCCTCTGGATTAAAATACTTTCATCTACAAAACTAGATGTTTCTGCGTTATTTTATTCACAGATCAGGAGTGAAAAAGTGATTGATTTTCATACTCATTTCGGTCGTTTGGTTTACAAGTACCCACGATTGAAAGTGTCAACTCTTTTAAAACGCATGGATAAGAACGGCATTGAAAAAGCAGTTGTTTTGCCTATAGAAAATCCTGAGGAGACTGATTTTTATGTAACGACGGAAGAAGTTTTGCGCGCCGCGCGGCGTCATCCTGATCGTATCATTCCATTTTGTAATATTGATCCGAGAAGAAATTCTCCCGGAAATTTCAATCCCCGTCCCATAATTGAAGAGTATATCTCCCGTGGTTGCGCGGGCTTTGGCGAGGTGCTCGCCGGTTTGGAGATGGGCGACCCTCGAACCAAACAAATCTTTGCAGTTTGCGAAGAGTTAGAATTGCCGGTCGTTCTGCATTTTGATTCTTATATAAACATTGATGAACCCGGCTTACCCAGGTTTGAAAAAGTTGTCCGAGAATTTCCTAAACTAAACTTTGTTGCGCATGCCATGTGCTGGTGGGGTGAAATAAGCAAAGTGGTCGATTATTCAATTCTTTATCCTGAATCTGGCTATGCGGGATATCCGACTGGCAGCGTTATTCCGGGAGGGAAAGTCGAGTATTTTCTGGAAAAATATCCAAATGTCTATGCGGATCTTTCGGCTAATTCGG
>CAZRIQ010000536.1:0-1955 GCA_964600175.1 uncultured Melioribacter sp.
CAAAATCTTCAAGACGTCTGGCAAACAACCCGTCTAGAGGTATCCCCTTGTTGATTTCCAAATGCTCTATCCAAAACCTTTACTAAATCCATCTGATAGCGTTGCCAAGTAAATTCCTCAGCTCGCTTACGCGCTGCCACACCCATTTCTCGCCGTAAATCTCCATCCTTATAAAGCTGATAGATACGATTTGCCAGTTCTGTGGAATCGCAACTGGGCACCACAAAACCTTCTATTCCATCACGGACAACACTGCCAGCCTCATAGGTAACAATACAGGGCAACCCACATGCCTGAGCTTCGTAAGTTACTAATGCTGATCCCTCAGCAAGAGATGGGAAAGCGAACACATCAGCATCAGAAAGCAATGCGGTAAGTTCTTGATGAGGAACATTTCCATACTCAGTAAAAGTGCCGGCGTATTTAATTCGCATTGCCTCAACAAATACATTTTCTATAGGCGGTCCAACTACTATCAGTTCGCCATCAGGTAAAGCCAACTGTCGCCAAGCTTCGAGCAAGTAATGCACTCCCTTATGTAGAGCAAATTTTCCAACGAAGATCACTTTAAACTTATGCCTTGCTGAGTGCAAATCAACTGTACGAGGCTTGAATTGATCCGTGTTTACCCCGAAGGGGAGAACAATCACTCTATCGGATCGCACTCCGCAATCCACTACTGATTCGGCAACCGCCTGCGAAGGCGTAATCAAATAATCAGCCATGTTGATTTCTTGTTGCAAGCGTCGTTCAATTTTCACGTAGTTTGTCTGCAATCCAAACTTTTCCTTTTCTTCTGCTATGATTTTTGGTGCGTGTAGCGTGATCGGCACATCGAGAACTGTAAGTACCCCCATGCGTTTAGCTTGCCGAAATGATTGTAGTGCAGAACCCAGGAAGGCATAGAGGATAGATGGCGTTTTGCGGCAATTCGCTATCCAATAACTCACGTATAAATCACTCGCCCAGTTATCGAATAAATAAAAAGATCCCTCTGTTTTTTGGACTAAAGGCCTTAAACCACCGATCGTTCTAGATAGAACTGAAAAATAAGGTACAGAGATTATTAGACTTTCATCCAGTTCGTCCATTCGTCGTTTCCTCAATTCACGCAAAGCGCGGCTTCGGATTTGCGGAGGCAACCCTCCAACCAGGGTATATGGAAAGTCACCTGGTTTAAAATAAATACCAGTGATGATTTTTTTCAAAAGACCATGCCGCTGGAAGGCAAGCGCTACCTGAAATGAATGTTGTTTACCCGGATGCGCGACTACTACACTTCGTGGGGGAATTCTCATCATCGTTATTAGAATCAGCTATCGGTCTGTGAAGGGTTCTGGAGTTTTGGAAGTTTCATAAGTAACCCCGCATACAACCAAAAGTAGACATTGAGCGGGTCATAATCAATAACAGCCCCCTTCAGCAGATAAATGGCTATAAGTATTAAGAACGCTAAAAGAGAGACCGAGAATGCTCGGAGGGAAGACTCTTTAATCTGTCTCAGGTTAATCCAGCTTGAAAATATAAGTTTGACAAAGATGGCAATGACTATTAGCAAACCAGGCACCCCAATTTCAACGATGGTTTTTGCGTAAAAGGCTTCAATACCAATGATAGCAGCTTTCGACGCTGGAATACCGTATCCCTCCAAAGCAAAGCGCGATGCCCCCGTAGCTATACCTGGACCTAAACCAAGCCAAGTAATTTCTAATGCATCTCTGAACTGATAGATCAAACTTGATTCGCTGTAAGGACTAATATAGCTAACAATAACCTCAGAAGCAAAATTCAAAAAAGTGTCAGAACTTGTACCGATCAACCACAGCATAAAATTGAACCCAAATAGGATTACAGCCATAAAAATAACAAGATATTTGAAAAAATACCTCAACCGTCCGTCTATAATGCTTACAAGCCCGAAGTACCCGGGGATAAGCAAATATGCTGCCCGCGTT
>CAZRIQ010000537.1:0-1949 GCA_964600175.1 uncultured Melioribacter sp.
AACTCATTCCGTAAATTCGAAAGCCGGCAAAATGCAACAAGAGACGGAATCTAATCTCATTATTTTCAGTAAAATTATGAATGTTGAATTTAAGAAAACCGGTGAAAGTGATTTTCAAGATACACTCTCTTCGCCGGTTACATTGCGAATGTATATCAAACAAAATGACCTGGAGGAAAACGGCTTTTCGATGGAGGACAGCAGTCATATCGCTATATATTTCTATGATAAAAACACTTTAAAATGGCTTGCTATGAATAGTGAGTTGCACGGTGATACGGTTAGTGCATCAATAGATAGAAGCGGTGCTTACGGTTTGGGAATTGAATTGACAAATCTTATAGACGATGAAGCTCCGCAAATTGATGAATACGGACCTGCTCAAGGTTCAACGTGTACTTCCCGCCCTCTTATTTATGCTGTCATTCACGAAAATAAATTCGGTTCCGGTTTGGATTTGGAGAACTCATCGATTTCAATAAACGGTAACAAAGTTGAACTATCTTTCGATCCCGCAAATTCAAAAATATTCTACCAAACAACATGGGACGACATCAATAACTTTGCTACAAACCATGTTGAGATAATTGCCGTCGATCTTGCAGGCAACCAATCGAAAGTAAATTATGACTTCAGGGCAAATATAACCGGTGTAGAAAATCAAGGGAATATTTACGAATATCATTTGTACCAGAATTATCCGAATCCGTTTAATCCAACGACCCAGATAAAGTTTTCCTTGCCTAAGATGACCGAGGTTGAAATAAATATTTACGACATCAGGGGAAGCCTAATTCAAAAAATATTTAAAGGAGAAATGGAAGCCGGTTATCACACTGTTGAATGGAACGGTACAAATAATTTCGGTCGTAAGGTAGCAAGTGGAATTTATTTCTACCAATTGAAAACGAAAGATTATAACGTTGTTAAAAAGATGCAGTTAGTGAAATGAGTTTTAACCAAAAGGTTCCATCTTTGAAAAAGATGGAACCTTTATTTTCCTATTACCTCTTCAAATTTTTCTAAAGCTTCATCAATTTTAGAAACATCTTTACCGCCGGCAGTTGCAAGATGAGGTTTTCCTCCTCCTCCTCCTCCGACAATTTTTGCAACTTCGCCAACAATTTTGCCAGCAGACATTTTCTTCTCTTTAATCAAATCATCCGACACAACACAAACAATTCCCACTTTATCTTCGATAGCAGAAATCAACATTCCAACGCCGCTTTTCATTTTCTCGCGCAGCTCGTCTCCCATCGATTTTAACTCATCCATATTTGCAGCATTGACTTTTCCCTTGTATACTTTTATACCATTCATCTCTCTACCGCTAGAAACTATTGCATCAATACCGCCAAGCTTCTCTTTTAATTGAATTTCCGCCAACTGCTTTTCAAGTTTTCTCTTTTCTTCATTCAACTCATCTATTCTGCGTTCTGCATTCTGCATTCTGAGTTCCTGTTCTTTAATGTACTTTTCAACTCCTGCTCCGGTAACTGCTTCCATTCTTCGAACACCGCTCGCAATAGATGACTCGCTGATAATCTTAAACAACCCAATCTCGGAACTGTTATGAACGTGAGTGCCGCCGCAGAATTCCATTGTGTAATCACCAAATTGAACAACGTTTACTTTGTCGCCGTATTTATCACCGAAGAACATTAAAGCACCCATCTTTTTAGCTTTTTCAAAAGGAACATCGCGGTGATGAATCATCGGCAAATTCTCACGGAGTTTTTCATTAACAAGAGACTCAACCGCTTCAATTTCATTCTCTTTCATTTTTTCAAAATGGTTGAAATCAAAACGAAGGTAATCGGGTCCGACAAACGAACCCGCTTGCTGAACGTGCTGACCAAGAACTAGTCTTAATGCTTTATGAAGAAAATGAGTTGCAGAATGATTCCTCATAATATTCCACCTCCGAACCTCATCAACTTCGACTTTAA
>CAZRIQ010000538.1:0-1946 GCA_964600175.1 uncultured Melioribacter sp.
ACGTAAATATAGTTTCCCAAGACTGGAAGAAACTCGCAGAGTTTTATATAGAAGTCTTCGGTTGTAAACCGAAACCTCCCGAAAGAAATCTATCCGGGAAATGGCTGGACGACCTTACGGGTTTGAATTCGGCACATATAAAAGGTATTCATTTATTGCTGCCTGGTTATGATCGGGATGGGCCGACTCTTGAAATTTTTCAATACGATAGTTTTGAAAAAAACCGGAATAAGAAAATTAATCGAGAAGGTTTTACTCATATAGCATTTGCCGTTGAAGACGTTGAATCATACTTGAATCTATTAATGAGTAAAGGGGGTTCGTTGGTTGGAAAAGTAGTAAAGACTGAAATTGAAAATGCGGGAAAAATAAATGTCGTATATGCAAAGGACCCGGAAGGAAACATAATAGAAATTCAAAAGTGGGAATGAAAAGTTTATATATAGTCGAAAAGAGTTTTGATAAAACGGACTATGTAAAAAACCCGCTAAAGAAGGGCGAATACGAAAAGTGCTTGTTTACTAATTGTAACTTCAATAGAGCGAGCGTTTCTGAAATAATATTTGTGGACTGCAAATTCTTATCATGCGATCTTAGTATGGTTAACATGATTGGAACAACTTTCAACGGGATTAACTTCAACGATTGTAAAATGCTGGGAATTCGTTTTGAAGATTGCAACGATTTTGGGTTGTCGGTTAATTTTGAGAATTGCATATTGAACCATTCTTCTTTTTTCCGAAAGAAGATTAAGAAAACGGTCTTTGCTAATTCGCAACTTGTAGAAGTGGACTTCACTGAAAGCGACTTGACGAATTCTGTTTTCTCGGACTGCAATTTGGAAAGAGCGATTTTCAAGAACACAATAATTGAGAAGGTCGATTTGCGTACTTCCTATAATTTTATTATTGACCCGGAAATTAATCGTATCAAGAAAGCAAAGTTTTCTTTGACCGGGGTTCCCGGACTTCTAAATAAATATGATATAGAGATAGAAGGAAAATCGTAGTATAGATTCGGAATTCTGTTCAATTATATGCGGGGAAAACAAGATGAATATAAGCGACAACATTCTACATGCAATAGGGAATACATCATTAGTAAAATTAAGTAAAGTTGTTCCCTCTGGCTGTGGGGAAATTTTTGTAAAACTTGAGTGGGAAAACCCAACCGGCAGCATGAAAGACCGTACTGCGCAGGCAATGATTTCAAGAGCCGAAGACGATGGTAGGTTAAAACCCGGAGATACAATTCTTGAATACACTGGCGGCAGCACCGGCATCTCGCTTGCTTTGATTTGCGTTGCCAAGGGGTATCGAATTCATATTGTTACTTCCGATGCTTTCAGCCTGGATAAACGAAACCAAATGGCGGCTTTCGGTGCTGAACTTACATTAGTGCCGAGCGAGGGTGGACTCACTACAAAGAAGTTAATCCTCGATATGATTGAAGCCGCAAGAGAAATTAGTAAAAAGCCGCATACGTATTGGACTAACCAACTCAGTAACGTTGACGGTATTGCGGGTTATTATCCGTTAGCCGAGGAAATCTGGAACCAAACCGATGGAGAGGTTAATGCATTTGTCCAGTCGGTTGGTACTGGGGCTTCGTTGCGGGGAGTAGCAACTGTGTTAAAACGCCGCAATCCCAAAATTAAAATAGTAGCCGTTGAGCCGGGCGAATCCGCAGTATTATCCGGAGGTCAACCCGGACCTCACAAAATTGAAGGAGTGGGAATCGGGTACACTCCGCCGCTCTGGGAGCCGAGTCTTGTTGATGAAATCATTGCGATTAAAACAGAAGACGCAAAGGAAATGACCAGGCGGTTAGCTCGCGAAGAAGGTCTTTTTGCCGGAACATCCTCAGGCGCAAACGTGCTTGCGGCAATTCAGGTGGCAGAAAAGTTAGGTCCGGATACTAAAATTGTTACTCTTATGGTAGATTCC
>CAZRIQ010000539.1:0-1937 GCA_964600175.1 uncultured Melioribacter sp.
TGGATTCAACCGCTTCGGCGGTAGCGGCGAAAGGTTCGCCAGCCAGCAGCGGCCGGTACGCGGCAATATCTCCGGGGCCAAGCAATCGAATAACGGTTCCATCACCCTTGGGAGATGTTTTGTATATTTTCACCCATCCGGAATGGATGCAATAGAGCGCCGAAGGCATGTCACCTTGATAAAAAATAATCTGGCCACGACGGTAATTGCGTACGGTTTTTTCGCGCTGCAATCTTTGCAGTTCCACTTTAGGGAGATTGCAGAAAATGCTGCGCCCTCGCGAATCGCACAATTCGCATTCGAGTTCGGAATTTGGCATTCTTATTTCTCAGTTAATTCCTTAGTAAAACAATCAGAAAAAACACCACAAGCTGTGATTGGAAATGCTTGTGGATCTATTGCACGAGTATTAAAATCCGGAACGATTCTTAGGTGGCAAGTTTTTTATCTTTAAGCTCTCATGATTTACTGGTCTTTTTAGAAATTTTCCGAGTTTTATGACCCGGCCAGCACACGGGGCATGGGCCAGCACCCAAGAATTTATGCCCGCGGCTGCAGGTTTTGAAATCCTTTTCCTTCAACGCAGTTTTTATGGATTCCGGCATCGGGCGACAAGCGCAGTTTTTGGCATGCTCAATATGCCAGTTTACGCGTTCAGTTAATGAAGGATTTTTTGGCATTCCATGAGCCAAATGCCATTCTTTGTTGATTTTGCTCATTTCGTTATTAGTGGACAAAGAATCATTTGCGTGTTCGCATTACTGCTTTCGCGTGGGATCATTATCTCTGGAATGTTGGGTACTCGCAGTTGTGTGTTCGTTAATTCTTTGATGTGAATGTGTTAATCGTTTTTCCTTGCTTTTATGATTTCAGAAGGGAAAGTGTTTTGGCTAATTTCTATATCTTTTTCAATGCTGAAACCTGATTTCAAAAGATTCTCTTTAAATGAAACAGGTCGGCATCCTGTTAAAAGGTCAGGAAAATGTTTTGCTATCCATAGCCAAATCCTATTAATTTTCCTTTTACCGAAAGCAAATGTTGAAACAACTAAAATTCCTTGAGGCTTTAAAACTCTGTGAAATTCTTGTGCAACTTCATCAAAATGTTCCTGTGGCAATAGATCCACCATATAGTTGTTGATAACAAGATCAAATTTGTTATCATCAAAATCAAGTTCTAAAGCGTCTCCTTCTATTAATTCATAATTACCGGTGCTCTTTTTTAATCTTTTTCTCGCTTTGTTGAGCATATCAGGAGACAGATCTATTCCAAAGTTTTCACCAGTAGGATTCTTTTTCACAATTTGTTCAAATACAACACCCGTACCCAATGCCACTTCCAAAACTTTTTTTCGATCTTCGATCTCGGCAAATTCAATCACTTTTTTTGCGGCTTTGCTTTCAGTAAGCCAACTCCAGAAATTATAAATCCAAAGTGCTTTTTTAAAGCTCTTCTTTATTTTGGCTTTGTCTAACTTTCGATCTAATATTTTCATTTCATTATTTCTTAACTCTCTTTTTTCATCGTATAGAAACCGTATCCATAGTATTGAGAATATTTCTTGTGCATGTCCATTTCCATCTGAAAGGCATCGTAGAACGCTTGAGCATTTTTATTGTCTTGATAAAGACGTCTGAAGTCGGGTAGATTTTTTTCCGCGGGGGTGTAGAAGTGCGTCCACCACGATTCGTGCGGCAGTTGAAAATAGTCCGTCACTCGATATCCGGCGGATTCGATGATGGGATAAAGCTCCCGGTAGGATTTCATATCCGGATAATGCTGCCCGAAGAAGTCCCGGATTTCCTGCGGCGCGTTTTCCTCGAACCACACCAGCTCGCTGACGACGAGATAACCTTTCGGGCGCAAAAGCGGTCTCCATGCGCGAAGGCCGTTTTCGAAGCCGATAATGAAAATCGCACCTTCGCACCAGATGACAT
>CAZRIQ010000540.1:0-1933 GCA_964600175.1 uncultured Melioribacter sp.
TCATAGACCGCATCTTTAGTTGCGATAAACACAACCGGCATGTTATCGTCGATTAAAGCAATTGGTCCGTGTTTCATTTCTGCTGCCGGGTAACCTTCAGCATGTATGTAGGAAATTTCCTTCAGCTTTAGTGCGCCTTCCAAAGCTACCGGGAAGTTGTATCCTCGTCCCAAATACAGAAAGTTTTTGCTGTCGACGTACTTATCGGCAATTTTCTCTATATGGTCTTTCATTTTCAAAATCTGTTCAATTTTATTCGGAAGATCCTGCATTTCCTTAATCAAATATTGACCGTCCGTAATGCTTAATCTCTTCGTTCTTGCCAGCAATAATGTTATTAGTGATAAAACAACAAGCTGCGAAGTAAATGCTTTGGTAGAAGCCACACCAATTTCCGGTCCGGCATGAATATAAACACCTGCTTCGCTTTCTCTTGCAATAGAACTTCCAACAACATTACAAATACCGAGACAAAGCACACCTTTCTTCTTTGCTTCTTTTAAAGCTGCTAATGTATCGGCTGTCTCACCGCTTTGTGAAATAAAAATTATCGTATCGTTCTGATTAATAACAGGATGCCTATAACGGAATTCGGATGCATATTCAACTTCAACAGGAATACCGGCATATTGTTCAAGCATATACTCACCAACCAAAGCTGCATGCCAGGAAGTACCGCAAGCTGAAATTAATATTCGATCCGAGTTGGCAATTCTCTCTTCAAAACCTTGGAGTCCTCCGAGTTTGGATATACCCTCATCCGATAAGAGTCTACCTCTCATTGAATTATATATCGACTCAGGCTGTTCCATAATTTCTTTCAACATATAATGAGAATAACCGCCCTTGGATAATTCGTCAATTGCAATATCTACTTCGTGAATTTCTTTCCTTATTTCCTGGTCGCTAATATTCTTTGCAACAAAATGATCAGGATATATTTCAGCAATTTCATCGTCTTCAAGGTAAACTACCTGTGATGTATAAGCTATAAGTGCGTTAACATCTGAAGCAATAAAATTCTCATTCTCTCCTATTCCTAAAACTAGGGGCGAACCCTTTCGTGCGACTATTAACTTATCAGGTTCGTTTTTATAGATAACGGCGATACCGTAAGTACCTTCAACTTCATTCAAAGCATAACGAACTGCCGTGCAAAGATTATTCTTCTTTTTAAGATAACGGTCAATTAAATTGGCAAGAACTTCGGTATCTGTTTCTGTGATAAATTCATATCCTTCTTTAACAAGACCTTTTTTCAGCGAGACATAATTTTCTATAATACCGTTATGAATTAGGAACAAAGTTTTTTCTTGGTTGAGATGGGGATGAGCATTGACCATACTCGGTTCACCGTGAGTTGCCCAGCGTGTATGACCAATCCCGAGGTTGGCAATCAGCTTTTTCCCGATTACCATTTTTTCAAGATCGGACACTTTGCCTTTCGTTTTTATAACTTCGCAAAGATCATCGTTTATAATTCCGATTCCTGCAGAGTCATAACCTCTGTACTCTAACCTTTTTAAACCTTCAATCAAAATCGGGACGCAATTCTTTCCCCCGATATAGCCTACAATACCGCACATATTTGCTCCTATTAATTTTAATGTTAAAGATAGTAAATATGGTTAATGATCCGGACAAGGACGCAATAAAAGTGGATTAAGTTTCTGATAGTAGAACTTATTTTCTGCGGTGAGGCCCTTCATAATGTTGTGAGTTCTATTTCTAAAAGTTGAAGAATAATTACAGGCTAAATTTGATAATTTTTAATGCAATTTGCAATTTTTTGAATGCAGAATAAAGAATGACGAACGTAGAATTAAAGTCCATTTTACGGCTCAACATTTACATCCTCATTTTCTTTATTTCAATTTCTGGTAAAATTCATTGCGATAATCCGCTCTTTCTACTAATTTTGGTCTCGGAATTT
>CAZRIQ010000541.1:0-1930 GCA_964600175.1 uncultured Melioribacter sp.
AAGCATTCCGAATTTTCTTTGCGAATAATAAGGCAAATACAATTGCAAAAATATAGTAAGGAAGTCCTTGCGTCACCCAGCTTAAGATTCCGTAACGGTAAGTGAATTCCCCTACTCCTAAAATTCCTCCGTACCAGGTAGAAACGTTCGTTAGTATGAACAAGAACAAACCGACTTTTCTTCCAGACAACAAATACTGATTGGTATCGCCGGATTTTTCTCTTTCGGGAATTAACCCGATTATAATAACCAATAAGAAAAACCCGACGATTATCGATATATCTAAAAAACTAAATGAAACCATATTTACGGGCTATTTCGAATTCACGTACAACAAATATTTTACCTCTTCTAATATCTAATTTGACCAAATTCCCTAAGGCTATATTACTTGTACTTTCCTTTTTGCCGAATGGGAGCGATGAGCCTTTCAATTTGTATTTCAACCCACTGGAGGTAATGGTGGTCTTAGAATCAATTCCATACAAAGAAATAGTTTCCCCGGGAATCGTTTTTAATTCAACTTTTCCGCTTGCAGCAAACAATACAGACTTTTGATGAACAACTTTAACATCTATTTGATCATAGAACTTGAGAACTATTCCTAAGTTGCAAAACGAATGATCGAGGCGATCCCCGGTAGCGCCCAAAAGTACAGCTTCCTTAAAATCTTTTTTGATTGCGTATTTCAAACATTTCTCAACATCTGTATCATTCTGTCTATTATATTTAATTATTTTGACTTTGCCGGTGTAATACTTCAAAACATTTTTCTTGATTGAATCTAAATCACCGATAATACAGTTTGGAGTAATCTTTAATCTGTATGCATGATTTGCCCCACCGTCTGCACAAATAATTTGGTCATACCCATTCTTTATCAAAATATTCACCGTACTTTTCTTGGGCTTTTGACCGTTCGCTATGATGATGCATTTGTTCATGAGTTTTTCTGATTAATCTAAATCCCGAATTTAATTCCTACCAAATAATTTCTTTCAGCAGCCGGGAAAAATTCTTTCCCGATTGCATACGCTGCATATAAATTGTCAAATAGGTTATTTACCTGCCCAAATATTTTAACCGGCTTTGAAAATGTATTTAGATCAAATTCATAACTGACATACAAATCAGCAGTGAAATATGCCGGAACAACGTTGTCAAAATAGTCTTCAACTCCATCATCATATTCATCAACAATACCGGGGTATAATTTAAGATATAATCCGAAATTTTTATCATAATTATCAGAATAATATTTCCCAACATACTTTCCCGAAAGATTAGCATATAAGCCACCGTAATTAAATTTAATAATTCCGTTGAACAACAAATCCGGGAAACCGCCGATTCTATTACCGCTTATATCGAGGGCAGTAACGTTTTGACCAAGATTATATTTTATAAACGTAGTTCCCTTCGAAATATAATTTTTGCTGTATGTGCTGTTTAATATCAGACTGATATTGTCGTTTAATTTTAACGATGCAGTGACTTCGATACCGGTATGAATTGTCCTATCGACATTACCGGTAATCGGCTGGCCAAAACGATCAACCAACCATTGTTTTACAATCTCGTTATTGAAAAGCATGTAGAATAAATTAAGTGAAAAACTCAGATCATTTTTTGTGAAATCGGTACCTAATTCAAAATCATTCATTGTTTCCGGTTTAACCAACGGTTTTTTGAAATCGTAATTACCGTTTGCATCGGTTTCGAATTGCGGAACGGTTTTGCCGTCGCTTGATTCGGCAGCATTGTAATAAATGTTTAGTCTCGGTTCACGGGATACACGTGCGAAGGCAAAATAAAGGCTAAGATCATTATTATACTTGTAATTAATTCCAAATCTCGGATTAACAAAAATGTTGCTGATGGAAAAATCATTCCCGACAAACCTTTCATTTGCAATCTTGTATTTATGATA
>CAZRIQ010000542.1:0-1928 GCA_964600175.1 uncultured Melioribacter sp.
TGGCAAGACAAAAGTATTATATATTGGCTATCGGCATACTCGTTTTGCTGAACCTTGTAACAATCTTTTTCTTGTGGAACGGCAGACCGGACAAGATGCCTCCGCCCCCGAACAACGGTAACAGGAACATGGGAGAGTTTCTTACACACGAACTTAAATTAGACAAGGCTCAACTCGAAAAATTCGACGAGTACCGCAAGGAACACTTCGAAACAACGAGTTCAATTTCACATCAAATAAATAATAAGAAAAAAGCAATTATGGAAGAGGTGTTCAGCGATAATCCCGATACGGCGAAAGTGAACAATCTTGCCGGAGAGATAGGTGATTTGAATACACAGCTTGAGAAATTTCTATTCCACCATTTTATGAAATTAAAATCTGTATTGAACCCTGACCAGAACAAACGATTTGAAAATCTTATTCACGAATCGATGAGACCTATGCCGGGACATCCGCCGGATGCACCGGGACCGGGCAAGATGCCCCCCCCTCCGAAATAATTTTTCTTCATTACCCCTGTAGAAAAAGCGTAATCAGACAATTAGTGATTACGCTTTTCTCTTTATGTGGCACCATATTTTTATATCTTCACAGAACTCATCCGCAGGTTTTTAGAATATTTGCCGTCAAACAAAGTAGACGACAAAAAATACTCAGAGAGGTTTATAATGAAGAAAAATGAAGCGCATATAATAAAGCGGATTTGCTTTTCAACCATTGTTGTTTTCTTTGTGGCAATTACGCAGCTATGGTCGCAATCGAATTTAACTTACCCGGTTGTAGATACAGGTCAAAAAACATTTTACGATAATACCACTTCAATTAGTTCACCGTCTTCCGGTGATTCTTTCTACGGGCAAGATGCTCAGTACGACGGTTACCAGCCTTCTTATAAAGACAACGGCGACGGAACAGTTACAGATTTGGTCACCGGGTTGATGTGGCAGCAAAGCGCTGATTTGAACGGCGACGGCGTTATAAATTACGATGATAAACTGACATACAGCGATGCGCTTGCCGGAGCTGATACCTTTAAGTTAGCCGGTTATACAGACTGGCGTCTGCCGACCATTAAAGAACTTTATTCACTTATAATGTTTTACGGGAAAGATCCAAGCGGTTATAACGGCACTTCAACAAGCGGTCTTACGCCGTTTATAAATACAGATTATTTTAATTTTGGTTACGGCGATACCGATGCCGGAGAAAGAATCATCGATGCGCAGCTTGCAACTTCCACGTTATACAACGGAACAACTATGGTCGGCAACGCAACTATGTTCGGAGTAAACTTTGCCGACGGTAGAATAAAGGGTTACCCGTACGGACAAACGCAAGGACCGGAGGGCACTAAAGAGTTTTATGTATTGTATGTTAGAGGAAATACAAGCTATGGAATTAACAAGTTTGCAGATAACGGCGACGGGACTATTACAGACAACGCAACGGGATTAATGTGGTCTCAGGACGACAGCAAACAAGCATTAAACTGGGAAGAAGCGCTCACCTGGGTTCAACAAAAAAATTCGAAAAACTATTTGGGACATAATGATTGGAGATTGCCTAACGTTAAGGAATTACAGAGTATAATAGATTATTCTCGTTCACCACAGGCTACTAATTCTGCTGCAATTGATCCGCTGTTCAACTGTTCAACAATTACTGATGAGGGCGGAAACACCAACTACCCGTTCTTTTGGAGCGGCACTACACATGAAAATATGATGACCGGCAACAATGCCGCTTATGTTGCTTTCGGTGAAGCGTTAGGCTGGATGCAAGATCCGATGACGGGCACTTATCAATTAATGGATGTTCACGGCGCCGGCGCTCAAAGGAGCGATCCCAAAAACGGCGATCCGAACAATTATCCTTATGGGCGCGGGCCGCAGGGTGATGTTATTAGAATTTATAATTATGTTAGA
>CAZRIQ010000543.1:0-1925 GCA_964600175.1 uncultured Melioribacter sp.
GCTTCGATTCCGAAAGCATCGTACAGCGGCTTCATAGCGAGAACCATCCCGATTGTTGAACAATTCGGGTTGGTTACAATCACACCTTTGCCGAATTTTTGCGACGCAATAAGTCCGAGATGTTCCGGGTTAACTTCGGGAATCATTAACGGTACATCTTCATCGAAACGGTGATTGCGGGAATTTGAAATTACGATATAGCCAGCACGTGCAAATTCGGTTTCGATTTCGCCGGCAACGGAAGAATCCAGGGCGGAGAAAACCAATTTAGATTTGAGCGTCGGTTCACATTTTTGAACTTCCATTTTTCGAATCGTTTCGTTAAGAGGCGTCTGCATATTCCAATTTGTTGCTTCACCGTACGTTTTGCTCGCTGATCTCTCTGAAGCTGCAACTTCTGCAATTTGAAACCACGGATGATCGTTTAACAATTCGATAAATTTTTGCCCGACACTTCCTGTCGCACCGAGTATTGCGACGTTGATTTTTTCGTTCATGACTCTTAACCCAGATAATGTGATGTTTTAATTATGTCTGAAAAAATATTGAAAGCCGTATAATCTGCACCGGCACCTTTGCCGCGTATCAGAAGGGGATAAGGCGAGTGATTTTTAGTGGTAATTGCAACAACGTTTTCGTTCTCTTTTAAACCATAGAACGGGTGTTCCGGACCCACTTCTTCAATTCCTACCGAGGCTTTCATGTTTTCAAATTTTGCTATGTACTTTAGAAGTTTTCCTTTCGATTCGGCTTCATTCTTAAGTTTTTCGTAATTCTTATCTTCTTCTTTTAATATTGAGAAGAACTCATCGACGGATTTTACTTTTCGAGCTTTTACCGGCACAAGATTCTGAACTTCAATATCACTTAGCTCAAATTTTAATCCTGCTTCTCGGATAAGTATGAGAAGTTTTCTTGCAATATCCAAACCGTTGAGATCGTCACGCGGATCGGGTTCGGTGAAACCCTTGGCTTTTGCTTCCAAAACAATCTCGCTGAATTTTCTTGTGCCGGAAAATGAATTGAAAATATAACTTAGAGTTCCTGAAAGTACTCCCTCGATTTTTTCAATTTCTTCGCCCGAAGAAACAAGGTCTTGTATATTGTTGATGACCGGCAGCCCGGCTCCTACATTGGTGGAATAACGGAATTGAACATTGTGTTTCTTTACTGTCTCACGGAGCTTTGTGTAAAGTGCGTAGTCTTTTGAATTGGCAATTTTATTTGGTGTTACTATTGAAATACTTGAGCTTAATATTCTTGTGTAATATGGAACCGCGGTTTCGTTAGGAGTACAATCGACAAATATTGTGTTAGCGAGATTCAATTCTTCCATTTTCTTTATGAATGCTTCACAGTCGGAATTTAAATCCGATTTTTCCAATAGTGGTTTCCAGTTAGCGGTATCAAGACCTGCCGGATCAAATACCATTTTGTTGATGTCTGCTAACCCGATCAGATTAATTTTGGTGAAGAACTTATTCTGAACAGACTTAGCTTTTTCGTTTATTGTTTTCAGTAATGCACTTCCAATCATTCCCGGTCCAATCAAGAAAATATTAAGTTCCTTCTTTTCAGAAAGAAATAACGAATCGTGCAGAACATTTAACGCTTTGGACAGTTCTTTATTCTTTATAATAAAAGATATATTCAACTCGGAAGAGCCCTGTGCAATAGCAACAATGTTAATTCCATTCTTGCCGAGAGAATAGAATATTTTTCCGGATATTCCGGTGGTATGACGCATGTCCTCACCAACGGCAGCAATCAAAGCCATGTTTTCTTCCGGCTCGATCTTGTTTATTACACCGTCGAAGATTTCTATTTTTAACTCTTCTTCGATTGCTTCTTTTGCCTTTTGAACGAACTGCGGAAGAATTGCAACGCAAACGCTTAACCCGGAAGAACCCTGTGTAATTAACAAC
>CAZRIQ010000544.1:0-1924 GCA_964600175.1 uncultured Melioribacter sp.
CGGTACGGAAACAATAAGCAAATATGTCTATGGTCATTTTGCTGAACATTTGGGGCATGATATTTACGGCGGTCTTTGGGTCGGAGAAAATTCTTCAATTCCCAACACGCGCGGTATTAGGAATGACGTTATTGCTGCACTTAAAGAAATCAATCCCCCTGTAGTACGCTGGCCGGGCGGATGCTTTGCATGTACTTATCATTGGAAAGACGGAATAGGTCCGCGAGATGAGCGACCCTCTATTATAAATTCGACTTGGGGAGGGGTGACGGAAGACAACAGTTTTGGTACGCATGAGTTTCTCGATTTTTGCGAGTTGATAGGGGCAGATCCTTATATTTGTATAAATGTTGGAAGCGGTACCGTTCAAGAAGCTGCTCAATGGGTTGAGTATGTGAATTCCAATGTAAAAAGTCCCATGACGGAATTGCGAAAGAAAAACGGAAGGGATAAACCATGGGATGTGAAATTTTGGGCTGTAGGAAATGAGAACTGGGGATGCGGTGGAAACATGTCACCGGGTTTCTACGCCGATCAATTTAAAAGATATACAACTTATATGCGTTCGAGAAATTTATATCGGGTAGCCAGCGGTGGAACAGATGCAGATTATAATTGGACTGAAACAGTATTAAAAGAAACTCAACATTATCCGAATTTAATTCAGGGTTATTCCTTTCATTATTATACGGTTGCCCACGGTTGGAATGATAAGGGATCTGCAACGCAGTTCGATGAAAACGACTGGTTCGGTACAATGAAAAATACGTTGGTAATGGAAGATAGGCTTGAACATCATATTGCATTAATGGATGAATACGACCCGGGGAATAGAATCGGTTTAATAGCCGATGAATGGGGTAACTGGTTTAACGTTGAGCCTGGAACAAATCCCGGTTTTCTTTTCCAGCAGAATACATTAAGAGATGCCGTTACTGCTGCTCTTTATCTCAACATTTTTAATAATCATGCTCGACGTGTAAAAATGGCAAACATTGCCCAATTAGTAAACGTGTTGCAATCTATGCTGCTTACAAAAGATGACCAGCTTGTCAAGACTCCCTCGTTTTACGTTTTCAAAATGTATAAAGTCCATCAGGATGCTACATTGTTGCCAATGAATATTAAGTGTGAGGATTACACATATGACGGGAAGACTTTACCGAGTGTAAGTGCATCTGCCTCCAAAGATAGAGATGGAAAGATTCATATATCTCTTTGCAATATTGATCCTCACAACAACATAAATGTTGGAGTCGAATTAAGAGGCGTGGAAGATTTGTCCAAAGCTAAAGGTGAAATTATAACCTCGCCCGATATGAATGACTATAATGATTTTGGAAAACCGGAAAAAGTTAACATCAAAGATTTTTCTGATTTCAATCTGCAAAATGATATTCTCAATATAAATCTGCCTGCAAAGTCGGTTGTTACAATTGAATTGAAGAATTAGCTTTAAGCCAGAGCCCGGTTGTTTATGATTTGTGTTAGAATAGGAAGTTAATTTTTATTGATTCAAATAAATATTCATAATACCTTATTTATAAACCGGTAATACCCCGGTTATTAGCAACGCTGAAAAATATTTTTTGACTTAGAATTAAAAAAATTAAGATACAAGATTGGGGGTATTATGTACAATGATAAGAGCACATTTAACATGAAATTAAACTTTTTTCCTTGCCTTTTATAAAACAGTTTTTTATTATTGAAACGGTTTAAGGAGGTTCATCTCTCATTTAATTTTTTAGAAGTCTCAAAAGGGTAAAATCAATACATCAGTGGGCTTTTTGAATATAATTTTTAATTGTCTTTTGTATATTCCAAATAATAAAAAGTGAGGATAGCTATGAATCTTTCTACAAGATTTTTTCTAATCATTTCTCTTTTATTTCTCTTACCTTCCTTTTTACTTGCGCAAGAG
>CAZRIQ010000545.1:0-1920 GCA_964600175.1 uncultured Melioribacter sp.
CGGATGGAAATTGGACTTTTAAACTCAATAGATTACTCTCCTTTAAAATTTTATTTTTCTATTCGACTCTCTTTGAGCGTCTCTTTTTGCTATGTCTTCTCTTCGGTCGTACTTCCTTTTACCTGTTGCAGTAGCAAGTTCTACTTTGACTTTACTTCCCTTAAAATACAACCTCAACGGTATTAACGTATTGCCTTTTTCTTTCACAGATCTAATCAGTTTCCTGATCTCACTTTTTTTAAAAAGGAGCTTCCTTTTCCTTAGTGGTTCATGGTTGTTAATATTTCCATGGTCGTAAATGCCGATATTGGAATTTATCAGCCAAATCTCTCCGTTTTCAATGACTGCATAACTATCAACTAAATTTGCTTTATTTTGACGTAAAGCTTTAACCTCGGTACCAAGTAACGAAATCCCCGCTTCGTAAGCCTGAATAATAAAATACTCATGCCTGGCTTTACGGTTAACGGTAATATTTCTTTCTGCCGTCTTTTCTATCATAGAGCAAATTAAGAGATCGAAATTTATTTTTAATGGAAAATAAACGCAAGAAACAGCTGAATAATTATCCTAAATGCATAATGGTCAACTATCGGCTTTGATATATAAAATAACTTTGATAAAATTGCAAAGAAATTAATTCCCATTTATTATGCCTGAAAAACATTATTACGAACAAAAAGAATACTCTGAAAAATATATAATTCCTTTATTTGAAAAATACGTACCGCAGTTTAGGAATTTCAAAATATTGGAGATCGGATGTGCCGAAGCCGGGCTGCTTGAAATACTTAACGATCTCGGCGCTGATGTTACCGGATTGGAATTGAGTCAGTTCCGGATTGACATAGCCAAAGAAAAGAATCCTAAGCTTAATATCATCCAAGGAGATATATCTTCACCGGATTTAACATCACTTTTACCGGATCATTTTGATATGATAATTATGAGGGAAGTAATAGAACACGTCCCGGAAAAGAACAACACCTTTGATAACCTCAGGAAACTTCTGAAAGAAAACGGTTATTTGTTTATCACGTTCCCCCCAAAATATTCTCCCTTTGCCGGTCATCAGCAGATAGGTAAAACATTTTTAAAGGTAATTCCGTATTTGCATCTTCTGCCGGAAAGTTACCTTAAGAAAATATCGGCTTCATTAAACGAAAACAAAGGCTTTGTAGAAGAAATAAAACTAAATTATAGTACAGGGATGTCGATCAACCGGTTCGAACATTTATGCGGCACTTACGGTTTTGTACCGCTCCTAAAAGAATTTTATTTGTTCAGACCGATTTACAAACTTCGATACGGTCTGCCTACTGTTAAATTGCCCAACATACCTCTGTTTAGGGAAATGATATCGTTCGGTTGTGAGAATCTGCTTCAGAAGAAATTTTAGATGTATTGTCTAAACCGTTGATTTATCTTTATAATTATAAATACTTTCGATATTTTTCATACAATTCTTTGAAGATGATAAAATGAATTTAAGAAAGTCATTGTTTGTCTTGTTGATATGCACAAGTTTTGTTTTTGCCCAGCAGAAATTTCATGTCGAATTCAATCAAATCAAAGGAAAACTTACAAAATCCGATAAGTACAAAAAAGATTTTGGTCGTTACCACGGTTTTGAAATGCCGCTTTACGAAGGCGACGGAGTAGTTTTTATCGCTTTCTCGGAAAGCTTTAAACCTTCGCTTGCTCTTGTAACTCCTAACGGAACTGTGTTCAGACAAAATAAAAACAACAAAAATGATTTTGCCCAAATCAACACAAAAATTCCGGAAGGCGGGACGTGGATTTTGTACGTAATCGGTGATTCGACTGCATCCGGTAATTTTGAACTACAGTATGGTTTCGCTGACAAGAATTCATTGTCGCCGGGTAAAAATCCCGACTTTTGTACGGCTTTGGATTTTG
>CAZRIQ010000546.1:0-1916 GCA_964600175.1 uncultured Melioribacter sp.
GCTCAGTCGGATTATAGCAATGAAGCAGTTATAACGGTTGTCGATGTTAAAAAGAGTGAATTGCCCACGGAATATGCTTTGTACCAGAATTATCCTAATCCATTCAACCCAACAACAAAAATTAAGTTTGGGTTGCCTGAACGTGCATCTACCAGACTAACCGTGTACGATGCACTGGGGAGAAACATAATGACATTAATAAATCGAGAACTTGAACCCGGTTATTACGAAGTCGAATTTAACGCAAAAGCTTTGCCAAGCGGTATATACTTTTATCGCATAGCAACTCATTCGGACAGAATTTCAGGCGGGGAGTTTATTCAAACAAGAAAGATGATTTTACTGAAATAACTAAAATAATATTTAAGATAGAAAAGTCAGCCGGTGATAAAACTATACCGGCTGGCTACTTTCAGAATTTAGTCTCCCATAAGTTGCATTCTTTTCCAACTTTCATTACCTGAGTTCGGATATTTCCGGATTAAATTAAAAGCCCATCTTAACCCTTCCCAAAGGGAAGGGCTTTTTTAATTAATCATCACTAAACAAATAACCAGCTCCCCGGATACTCTTAATATAAACCGGATTATCAGGATCAGGTTCAAAATATTTTCTCAATCGGGAAATAAAAATATCTACTGTTCTTGTTTCAACTTCAGAATTAATATGCCAAACATTCTCCAGCAATTCTTTCCTGGAAACAGTTCTTCCTTTGTTTTCTATCAGATATTTTAGAACCATCGCTTCCTTTTGGGTCAGCATGAAACTTTCCTGGTTTTTCGTACACTCCTGATTGGCAAAATTAATTTTTGTGTCACCGATAGAATACTCGGGCGCCGTTTTAACCGCAGTTCCGTACCATTGTTTTCTTTTTAACATGCCCTTTACTCTAAGCAGCAATTCGTCCAAATGAAAAGGTTTGGAAACATAATCATCAGCGCCTATTTTCAGACCCCTTACTTTATCTTCCGAAGATGCTCTTGCGGTCAGCATCAAAATGGGCATCTGCGGTGACTTTTTTCTTACAATTTCAGCGATGTCAAATCCGCTGACAAAAGGAAGCATTATATCCAGCATTATCAAATCGTACTCGTTTGAGCTAAATAACTGCAAAGCTTGTTTCCCGTCCTTTGCCCACTCAACAACATATCCTTCGTCGGTTAAATTATATTCGAGTCCTATCGCAAGAGTCTCTTCATCTTCCACAAGTAAAATTTTACTTCCTTTGAATTTGTTTTCCATGATTATTCCGCAACGCTTTTTTTAGTTTTTGTTCTTTTCAGCAGCGAATTTACATAACTCTTTTTCGCTGTTTGATAAATAGGAAGTTCAATTCTAAAGCAAGAGCCTTTGTTCTTCCCTTCGCTTTGCACTGAAATTTTTCCGCCGTGATATTTTATAATTTCTTTGACCCAATAAAGTCCGAGACCCGTACCCTTCACATTCGGTATGTCACTGTCATCAATTCTCTGGAATTTATTGAAAATTCTTTTTTGATTTTTCAATTCGACCCCGACTCCTTTATCGGCAGCTTCAATCACTATGTGTTTTATGAGACGGGAAAGCTTAACCGAAATTTGTGGTTTATCGATCGAATATTTAATTGCATTGTCAATCAAGTTATCGAAAACAATTTGGATTGCGTTCACATCAACAACGCATTCACAATTAATTGTTCCTTCCACACTGAAATTTGAATCTGATAGCTTAAAATGTTTGAATGAATCTTCAATAATACTTTTAAAAATTTCATCTGCATTGTAAACGTGATAGTCGTGAGCAATTTTTTTTTGTTCAAGACGGGAAATTTCTAAAATAGAATTAATCAATTTGTGAAGGCGATTGGCATCTCTTGTCATTAATTCTAAAAACTCTTTTTCAAGATTCTTATCTGTCTTATCCGCATAAGATAACTG